>JAEYPG010000607.1 GCA_023410975.1 Pseudomonadota bacterium | reverse complement strand
CGTCGGCGCGGCCGGATGGACGGGCTCGGTACGCGCGGCGCCGTCCAGGATCATGGCGGCCACAGGCAGGCTCGGCAGCCGGCTTGGCGCCTTGGCCGCAGGCGGTGCGGGGCGCGGCGCTGCGGCCGGGGGGGCCGTGGTCGGTTTCGTCTCCCGGGCCCGGGTGTGCTGGACGGTGGCCACCTTCAGCCACCCCCCGCGCTGCCCGCAAGCGCCGGTGCGACGACGTCCTCCATCGCCCAGTCGCAGAAGCGCCCGAAGTCCGTGCGCGTGACCGGCCGTGCGAGCTTCTGGAATTCGCGCGCGATGCCGGCCACCAGGTGGCGGCTGGTCAGCGGCCCGCCCGGGCCCTCGGCCAGCGCCCGGAAGCAGGCGTCAAGCACCACGTTGCGGATGTTGCCGCCGCTGATCTCGAAGCGCTGGGCAATCTCTTGCAGCTCCTCCGGCCGCACGGCCAGATGCGGCGCCCGCGGCAGCATCAGCCGCCACAGCGCCAGCCGCGCCGCCGCGTCCGGTGCCGGGAACTCGGCCACCACGTGGATGCGGCGCTGGAAAGCGTCGTCCATGTTCTGGCGCAGGTTGCTGGCCAGGATCACCACGCCGCGGAAGGCCTCGATGCGCTGCAGCAGGAAATTGACCTCCAGATTGGCCCAGCGGTCCTGCGCCTCCTTGACCTCGGCGCGGCGGCCGAACAGCGCATCGGCCTCGTCGAAGAACAGCATGCAGTTGGCGCGCTCGGCATCGGTGAAGACCTGGCTCAGGTTCTTCTCGGTCTCGCCAACCCACTTGCTCACCAGCGCCGCCAGGTCCACGCAGTACAGGTCCAGCTGCAGCTCGCTGGCGAGCACCTGCGCCGCCCAGGTCTTGCCCGTGCCCGAGCTGCCGATGAACAGGGCCGTGACACCGCGGCCCTGGCGCATGTGCTCGCCCAAGCCCATGGCGGCATGTACCGCGGCGTGGTGACGCACACGCTCGCGCAGCTCACGTAGCAGCTGCTTGACCCGCGGCGGCAGCACGAGGTCGTTCTCGACGTTGACCCGCGGCTGCGGCTCCAGACGCCGTGCGAAGGCCACGAGGCGCGTGGCCGAGACTTCGCGGCAGGCCGCCTGCAGGTCCCGCGCCTCGACGTTGCTGAGGAAGATGTTGCGATAGCGCGCCAAGCCCTGCGCGCGGCGCCAGGCCTCGTGGATCTGCGCCCCGGTGAACTGGAACGCACGGGCCAACTGCGGCACGACGGTATTCGGGTCCTCGACGGCATGGTCCTCTTCGGACAGCAGCCGGCGCCACGCCTGCTCGCGCAACGCAATGCCGGGCATGCCGAGCCTGAAGGGCAGCCAGGTGCCCTGCAGCGGTGTCCCGGCATCGGCAGCCAGGCCGGTGTGGACGGCAGCGGGATGCGGGAACGGCGAAAGCCGCTGCATCAGCGCCGCCAGGTGCTGGGCCTGGTCCGGCAAGGGCGCCAACGCCTCTAGGCCCACGAACATCGGCGCCGCGCGCAACAACCGGGCTTCACGCAGCGCCAGCTCGATGCCGGTGCTCCAGGCCAGGGGAGTGCTCAACAGCGCCTGGGCGTCCACCACCAGCAGCCGCAGGCCCAGGCCCTGCGCCACCGTGGCGAAGGCCTGTACCGCCAGCGCCGCGTCGGGTCCGCAGAAGCTCACGCGCAGCTGCCGCATGAGCTGCGGGTCCGTGATGCGCAGGTTGGGCAGCATCTCCAGCCGGCTCAAGGCCTCGGCCGGCAGGGACAGCGCCCGCAGCTCCACCGGTTCGTCGATCAGCCGCACCAGCGCATCGATTCGGGCGTCAAGGGCATCACCGCCAAGCAGGTACGACACGATGCGCTCTTCGGCGACGACGCCGCGCAGGGCCAGGGGCTCCTCGTCCGTCCCGCTCAGCGCCACCAGGCGCTGGCGCGCCAGCGGGCCGCCGGGCGACAACACCGTATTCAGCCGGCGCAGGTCCTGCGCCGAGGTGGCCAGCACTTCCGCGATGAGACCGGCACTGGCGTGCATGCGCGCGGGGTCCTGTTGCAGGATGCCCAGCAACCGCCGGTAGGTCGAGTGCAGTGACGGAAGCAGCGCCAGCAGCAGCGCGTCCACCGCCTCGGGCGCCAGCTCGAACTCCCGCTGCAGCCGCTGCAGCCGCAACTCCACGCCGCGCGTTGCCGCCACGCGCTGCCTGATCTCGGCGTCGCGCAAAGCGCCTCGATCGAGCAGCCGCTGCACACTCCCGCTCGGCTCGTAGGCTGCGAGCGGCGAGAGCGTGTCGTCGTCGATGAACGCATCCAGATGCTCGTCGGTGAGGTGCCAGTAACGCTCGCGCTGCGCCTCGGGGTACGCCAGGCGCAGGCGCAGCAACTGCGCGCGCAGCAGCGTGGCGATGCGCGCCAGCGCGTCGTGCAGGTGCGCCAGACTGGAGCCGTAGGCGCCGTCGCGCGGGAGCGGCCCGTTCATGCGCGGCGCTCCGGCGGCGCGTCCCGCACGGTGAAGTCGATGCGGCGTCCGCCCAGCCAGGGCACGCTCTCGATCGATTCGAAGTAAGCCGCCATGTGCAGCACGGCGTCGAAGGGCGCGGGCTCCAGCTCCAGCGCGATGCGCTCCCGCGTGAGCCGCGCGCGCCCCACGCGCCGTACCGTGCGTTCGAGCAGGTAGGCCGGCGAGGAATCCGCCACGCCGCGCAGCCAGCGTGCCCAGCCCCGCAGCAGCAGGCACGCAGTGCGGGCCACTTCGACTTGCGCGCGCGGCGCGCCGGGCAGCGGCGCGTCCAACTGCCGCGCGTCCTCCTCCAGCCCGTCGCTGCCCGCGCGCCGGCCACCCGGGCAGGCACCCAGCGCCTGCGCCAGCCGGGCGTTGAGCCTGCCCAGCGCGTCAACGACGTCCTCCAGCGCCTCCAGGCCGGGCCAGGCCCCGCCGCTCCACAGCATCCCGGCTTCATCCTGGGGCAAGGGCTGCCCCAGCCACTTGACGGCCAGCCCGGCCAGCAGCGGCGCGAGCGCCACATCGCATTCACGCGCCAGCGCAGGCAGCCGCAGGTCATTGACGGCACGTGCCAGCAGGTACAGGCCCGCCGCGCGCGTGTCACGGGCCGGCACGGCTGCGGGCCGCACGGCCTGCAAGGCCTCCAGCAGCCGCCGCGTGGCGCCGCGCCCGGCAATTGGCCCTGGAGAGGCTGCCGGCGAGGGCGGCACTGACCCATAGGCCTCGGGAGGCATGGGGGCATGCGCCCGGTCCACCCCGGGCCCGGGCACGACCTCGGCCGGTGCCCCGCCCGCGCCGCCCAGGCGCAAAGCCCGCACCACTTCCGCGACGGCCTGCAGCACCGCCGGCTCCGGCCCGGTGCGGCCCGGCGCATGCCGGGCCGCAGCCGCGATCAACGCCACGTGCAGCGCTTGGCTGTCGCCGTCGTCGACCGGCAGAGCCACCCGTCCGCCGCGCACTTCCAGCGCCAGCGCCCGCAGCAGCGCATCCACGCGCCCTTCGTGGCGCGGGCTCGCCGCCCAGTCCGGGTTGCTCAATACGGGGGCGGCCGTGCCAGCGGCGGTGGCCTGCGTGATCCAGCCCATCAGCCAGGGGCCGTCGAGCCAGTCCAGCGTGCCGTCCAGCAGGTTCTGCGCGGCCTGCAGGCCGTCCGACCGAAGCGGCCAGGCCGAGGGCGACAGCCGCTCCAGCCCCTGCTTCACCAGCGCGGCTACGCAGGCCGTGAGCGAGCGGCGGTCTCGCCAGTCGGGCCACAGCGGCTCGCAGGCCTGACAGACGTCCAGCAGTTGCGCCGATGACGGGTGGCTAACGGCCGGCACCAGGACCGCAAGCAACTGCAACGCGGCCTGGGCCAGCAGCACACCGCCGTGGGCACCCCCCGGGGTATCGCCCCCGTGCGCGTCCGGGCCGACCCACCGCAGCACCTCGGCAGGCGGCACGCACTCCAGCAGCGCCGGCAGCAGCCCGCGCTGCGACAGCCAGGCCAGCACGCGCGGCAGCGGCACGCCGGCCCCGGCCAGCACGGCACGGATCGTGGTGGCGGTGTCAGCTTCGCGGAAGCGTCGGAACGCGCCGTAGTACCAACGGTCCCAGGCCACGCCGGCGAGCAGGTCCGCGATGAAGGAGCCGGTGAACGCGGCCTCGTCCTCGAAACGCATCACGACCCCGGCCGCGGCCGGTTGCCGCAGCAGCCGCTCCATGGCCTGCAGCGTGGACATGCACACCAGCTCCACGAGCCCCACGTCCGACACGGCTTCGCCCGCCGGCAGTACGGCGCTGCCGTGCAGCTCGCGCACCACGAGCACGGCCGCGTCCTGGCCGAACGCAGCGTCCAGCCCGGCGCCCAAGGCTAGCGCCAGCTGCTGGCACAGCGCCCGTTCCAGGGTGGGCAGCTGCGCCGCCATCGCGACATCGCCCCGCACGCTGCACTGGACATGCAACTCGCCGACGCGGTGGTCCATATGGCTGCTGCCTTCCGCGGAGCGTCAGGTGGAGCCGGAAGGAGATTTGGGAGCGCGCTTCCCGGCAGGGACGGGATTGGGTGTCGGCACGGATGGCGTGGCCCCTGCCCCGCTGCCCGTCGCCAGCGCCCCCTGCACCAGTCCGTTGAGCAGCGCCGCGACTTCCTGCGTCACGGTGCGGGCCCGGATGTCGTTGGCCTGAATGCTGCCCTCGATGCGCAGCTCGCCGTGCACGGTGACCAGCGGCTGGCCCCCGTCTGAGCCACCTTGCGACAGCGACACCGTCAGCGCGGGCACGAAGCGGCCGTCCTTGGTCACGCCGATGACCAGGGCACGCAATGCCTCGTCCGCGTTTCCGATGTCGATGCGCAGCACGTCGTCGTTCAAAACCGACTTGTCCGTGCTGCGCACGCGGTAGATCGCAGGCAAGCCGTCAGCGTTCGGCTCCGTCTCGCTGCCGGCGGCCGTGAACTGCAGCGCGGTGCCGTCGAGCAGCAGATTGCCGTGGACCTCGGCCGACCCTCGGATGCAGGTCTGCCCGTCCTGGATGGACAGCACCGGTTGCAGCGGCAGCGAATCTTGCTCGGTCTCCGGATTCGGCACGAACACGGCGAAGTCCCGGTTTGAGCCACCCGCGTATTTGATCTCCTGCGAGCCCAAGATCCGCGATTCGGGGCTGTCCGGTCGGTGCCCGAGCTCGATGCGGCAGGCGTTGCCCGGGTGGTCGATCAGCTCGGCGTTGAGACCCGCATGCACACGCCCGCTCGGGTCCAGCGTGAAGCTCGGTCCCCGGGCGTCGACCTGCATCGCGATGCGACCCAGGTACACCGGCCAGCGCAAGGCCGGGTCGTCCGGCGTGGCCAGCATCGGTGCCTCGAAGGCCTCGGCAGGTACGCCGGGCGGGCGCCGCGGGTCGGTGTCGGCCCGGGCGCGCTCGGGCACCACCACAGCGCGTTCGATGGCGCGGTAGGGCTGGCGCTCAGCCCCCGGCTCGTCCAGCGGGGCCGAGGCGTCGGTGCTCATCGTCAGCCGATACTCCAGCCACAGGTCGATGCGGCTGGTGCCCAAGCGGTCGAAGGTGTCCCGCCCCAGCGGCAAGCGCTCGGCCAGCAGCAGCTCGCGGCCGTAGCCGTCCACGGCCAGCCCGGGCAGTACCACGGGCCGCTCCTCCTGCAGCACCAGCTCCAGCCCGGCGACGATGCCCCAGGAATGGTGAGAGAGGTTGTGGCGGCGGTGCAGCTGCAGGTGGTAAGCCTGCTCGTCGGTCAGCTCCGCGAGCCGGATGTACTGGCGATCAAAGTAGTTGACGCGGCTGACGGGAATCGCGCTCATGTCGGGGCTCCCTGTGGAGGTGTCGGGCAGGCGGCTTGCGTGCCTTCTATCGACGCAGCGCGAGCCGCTGCGAGACGGCGACGCAGGCGGCCTTGTCCTGCCGCAGCAGCAGCAGCACCTGGACGATGGCCGGGCGGCCGTTCAGGCCGGGCACGTCAATGGATACGGCGGCGGGCGGATCCTGGGTACCGCCCTGCGGCGAGACACGCAAGCCCTGTCCCGTCCCGGACGGCTGGGTCACCATCGTGGGCAACCTGCGCAGGCTCACTTGCCCGCTGCCGTTGTCGAAGGCGATGACCTCCAGTGCCTGCTCGACCACCGCCTGCGTTGCCCGTAGCCCTCCCATCAGCATCTTGTACGAGTCGGTGGTGTCAGGCTCCAGCCTGATCTGCACGCCATCAGCCACGGCTCCTTGCCGCGCCAGCGCCCAGAGGTAGGCGAAACTGAGCATGTCCTGCAGCAAAGGATCGTTGCGACCCACGGGCGGCAGGTGGACCGTCCCCTGGGCCTTCAGCGGCGAATCAACGAAGATGCGGCGGCCGGCGTCCATCTGCAGCACCGCCTTGAAGCCTTTAGGGTCGCGATAGCCCATGCTCAGACGCACGGAGGCACCGCCCTCGTCCACCGCACCGCCTGACAGGCGCAGCTCGGTGGCGGGCGCAGCAGTGCCAGGACCGGTCACGTCCACCGCTGAGACGCTGCGCAGCGAAGGAGCTTCCTCGCTGGCCGCATCGGGACGCAGCAACAGCATCCCGCCCCGGGTCTCCTTGGCGTCGCCCTGCTGGCCGACCGGGGCGGTATCCGGCTTCCCGAGCCGCAAGGTGCCCCCGGCGCGAACCACATGCGCCTCGATGACCTGGACCGAAGAGAGCTTTGGTGAGCTCAGGCGCCGGTGGGCCTCGTCCAGGGTCAGCAATCGCTGCTTATCCCGGCTTAGCCACAGTGCGGAGGCACCCCAATGCCCAGACGGACTCTTTGCCGGTAACGGCACCGCGAGCCCCGTCACGGGGAGCCCCTGTCCCACCAGGCGAACCGCCGACAGGTCGAGCTTCGGGCCGATGCGGCCCTCCAGGCGCAGCGCTCCAGCGCTGTTCGGCACGGGGAAGCGCATGACCAACGATAGGCCCGGCTGGATCTCCATTCCGGCCTCGCCCAGCGTGCCGCTGATCGCCAGCGTCTGCCACACGTGCAGCACGCCGTCGCGGTCGATGCCCAGGCGCGGCTGCAAGGCGCCCCCGGCCCCGCGGGTGGAGACCAGAAAGTGGTGCAGGTCGCGCAGCCCCGTGAGCCCGAGCTGCAGCTCGGCTTGGCCGGCCGGGGTGCGGACGCCACCGGCCCGGTGCCTGAGCCAGCGCACCCGCGACTCGCCCGCGGGGAGTTCCGTCAAGACGTTCCCTTCCCCGGCGATCACGGCAACCAGCACCGGCCATGCAGGCCATTGCGGCAGCGCACCCGCGGCGCGGGCTTGCCCCGGATCGACAGAGAGCGCGGGCCTCTGGGGCTGCGTGTCCTGCACGCGCACCGCGGTCCGCTGGCGCACGCGCGAAGCCGGCCACCCCGATGCCGCCACCGGATCCTCGCAGTGGTACAGCACCACGAACCGGGGCCCGCTTCCCTCCGGCACATCGAGCTCCACCGGCTCGGGCACCAGCAACTCGCGCCCGTAGCCGTCCACGGCCACGCCCGCCATGAGCTGGTACGAGGTGTCCTCCGCTTCAACGACGGCGAGCCCGCGCACCACGCCCCAGTCGTGCGGCCCCAGGTGGTGCCGCCCGGCCATGCCGAGCCGGTAAGCCTGCTCCGCGGCCAGGTCGCCCGCGGTGAGGCGCTGCCGCTCGCGATAGTGGACGCGCTCGATGCCCATGGCGCGCCTTTCAGGTCGCCTGGACGGAGAAGAAGCCCATCACACGCGCTTCCTTGATCAGATCGTCGACGACCAGAGCTCTCAGTTGATATGCCGAATGGGGCCACGCCGCCAGCGAAAACTCCTGAGGAGGCAAGTTGATGAACTCCTCAAGCGGGATAGCCTTTTCTTGGACCGGCCAGTGGCATTGCCGCCGCGCGGCATCCACATCCTCCCAGCGCTGGCCCAGGTAAGGTGTGAGGTCCACAGCGCCAGGCATCAAAACACGCGGCTCATCAGGCCCAAGCAGCCGACGCGAATCGGCCGGTGAGCTGATCATCCGCACCCGGCAGCCCGGGCGCCCACCCGGCTCCGTGCGCTCGAGCACCACGCGGCCCAGCGGCACGCCTTGTGCCGGGTCAAGGTCCGGGCAGCGGGGCTGCAGCTCGCGCAGCAGCCAATCGCACCACATCAGCCCGGCAAGCCTCAGCAAGTTCCTGTACCAACTTTCGTCATTGCGGCCGGCTGTTTCGATGCGACGCGCGATCTCTTCCAGGCCGCAGAGGCGCAGGGGCGGATTGCGCCGCAGGTCATCCAGCATGGCGGGTACCGGATTCTCTTTTCCAGACAACGTCTTCAACTCGGTGAAGCGTTGCTGCATCCGGTCTGTCAACGGGTGGCGGTCCGCTGCCTTGGCGCGTTGCTCGCCGGCGTCACGATCAGGCACGACCCGTGCGCACACGCGGGGGCGCTCCAACAGCCGCGCGTACTCGCAGGACGCGACCTCGTCGCGGTCGGCGCCGGCGCGCGGCATCACGCGCTGGCCCTGGGCCGGCTCCTCGTGGAAATGCAGGTCCAGTTGCACTTGCAACACCTTTTTCGGGTCGTAGCCGAAGGGTCCCTCTTCCTCGCCCGCCCCGGTGTTCGACGCCACGGCCGCGGCTTCCTTCGGCGGATCGTCGCAGTAGTCGTGCTTGGGCCGGCACAGCCCGGCCAGGGGCACCGGGATCGGCTCGCACACGACGAGGTCGTTGCCGCAGGCATCGACCGCATAGCCCGGCAGCACGTAGACCACCGGCCCGTCCGGGCTGCCTGCGTGGGCCCAACGGCCGGCAGCCCTGCCCGGCACCGAGCAGGCCAGCTCCAGCCCGCACACGATGCCCCAGCCGTCGCGCAGCCGCTGCAGCGCCAGGCGCTTGCGCGTCCATTCCACCAGGGTGATCAGGTCGGCGTCGGTGACGAACTGGCCGCAGAAGAAGTTGGGACGCACCAGGCCGTCGAGCCCCATGCCTGCGTCCATGTCCATGCGCCGGCTCCGGCAGCGGCACGGCCCGCTGCACAGGCAGGCGCCTGACGACGAGGAAATGCGCGATGCCGCGCTGGCAAGGTATGCGCTCATGTTTGGACTCCATCAACGGCCTTCTTGTAGTCATCGTCGTGCACCACCCGGAACCAGCTCTCGAACAGCCCGCCCGGGGTGCCGTTGCCGGTGGGCAGCTGACCGCCCAGGAAACTGCCGTCCACGGGATGGCCGTGGCAATCGAGGATGAAGTCGCAGCGCAGCATCACGTGGATGACGCGGTGCACGTACTGGCGCGGACGTTCGACCTCGAACAGGGCCGTGCGCCGATCCGCCGCTAGGCGAGGCGGGCGTTCATGCGTGCAATGCACGAAGTCGAGCTCGTGCTGGTCTCCGTACCGGACCACGAAGGTGCATTCGTTGATGCCGTAAGGCCCCGGCGGGAAGGGTCCGTGCCACGGCGCGCGCAGCTCGCGGTCGAAGCCGATCCGCAGCGTCTTGAACCGGCTCTCGGGCACCAGGCCGCCGTGCGGCCAGCTCGTCCAGCAGATGTGGGTGAGGTGATGGCCGGAGTAACCCAGCGCCGGCCGCCCCCGCGTCTCGACGTTGAACCGCTCCGGTTGGCCCACCACCACCGCCAGCGCCACCACATGGCCCGGCGGGCAATGCGGGTCGATGACGCAGTCCGGCTGCCCGTGCCGGCCCGCGCCATGCTCGGGGTGCCTGCCGTCGGGCGGGGCCGGGCTTTCCTGGTGGTCCCGGAAATTGGTCGCCTCCTGGCGCTCGTCGTCGTGATGGTCGTGATGGTGATGAGGGTGGTGGTGTGGGTGGATCGCGTGCCAGCCATAGCGCGGCAGCTCCGAGCGCCGGACCGCCTTCCAGCCCAGCTGATAGCTCTCGCGGATGCGTCCCTCCTCGTGGGTCGGGCCGCAGCAGGCCGTGGTGCTGTAGAGCACCGGCGTCTTCTCGACCCAGTCCTCGTCGTAGCTCAGGCACAGCAACAGCACGGTGTCGTCGCGGTGCTCCCGGCCCGGCGCGGCGGGCGCCTCGGCCGTGGCGTCGCCGGCCGGCGGCGGGGTGTCTGGCGAGGGCAGCAAGGTCCAGTCGATGGAGCGCCGCTCCGCGTGCGGCACGGTGATTTCTCGCCCGCAGCAGTCGATGGCCAGGCCGCATTCCACGACCACGCCGCAGCCCGGCTGGTCATGCGGCCGCACGTGCAGCCCGCGGGCGACGCCGGTGCCATGCATCAGGCGGTTGTGGCGGTGGCGCATCCAGCGGTGGTAGGCGTCGGCGTCCCGGAAGTCCCGCGCCGTCATGAAGCGGCCGGTGAAGTAGCGCAGCCGCTCCGGCGTGGCGGGACCGCAGTCGTTTGGTTCGGTGCAGTGGTCACGGTTCATGGCGCTTCTCCGTCAGGCCAGGCGACGTTCGAGGGCATCGACCCCGGGCCGCGTACCTGCGAGCGTCGTGTCGATGCCCAGGCGCCCGTGCGGGGCGCGGCTGGAAGGTTCGTCAGTGGGCGGACCGGGCAGCACCCACGGCACGGGCTCGCCCAGCACGGTGTCGAGATCCAGTGTGGACTGCTGCCCAATGCACAGCCGCGGCTCCACCAGCACCAGCTCGCAGCTGGCGTGCGCCGGCTTGTGCGCGTCGATGGCACGGCGCAGCAACGCTTCGTCCTCGGCACTGCACACCAAGGCTGCAGGCACATGTATGCGCACGCGGTGCGCGTAGTGGCTGAACGGATCGAGCGCGGGCTCACCCGGAGACACCAGCTCGATCTCCCCGACACGATCGAAGACGCCCACCTGGAAGCGCCGCTCGACGGCGGGGCTCCACAAGGTCTGCGCGCCCTTGAGCGTCCTGTCCTGGTCGACGCCGTACACGCGGCGGCGATCCACGAAGCCCTCCACCAGCGCCGGCACGCCCAGCTGCTCCAGCTCGTGCTCCGGCAGCGAGCACAGGCTGGCCAGGACGACGCGCACCCAGCGCCGCAGGCCCTCGACGGTGCCCCACTGCGCGCGCAGCGTCGGCATGGCGCGCAACAGCCGGCGGTTCTGTTCCGCGGTCCACCGGCCTTCGAGCTTCAGGTCCAGCCATGCCGCCAGCCACGGTAGGCTCTGGTCGGGAGCGGCATCCGGGTCGAGATGCCGGTCGAAGGTCTCCAGCCCCTGTTCTATGGATGACCATGTCGTCTGCACGAGGCTGAGCAAGCGATCCAGAAACTCGCGCTGCGCCGGCGGCGCGGCGTACACCGCGGGCAGGTACTGCAGCCAGGAGTCGCGGGGAAAGCGCAGCCGCACGCGGAGCAGGCGCGGCGTGTCGCGGCCGTCGCCGCTCAGGCGCACGCGCAGCTGCAGGTAGCGGCCCGGCGGGCAGGTGAGCAGCAGCACGTGCTCGAAGGTGGATGGCGCGTTCGGGTCAGGGTCGGGCTGCAACGGGGCCCGCAGGGGCGGCAGCGCCGTCCATTCGCCGGAATGCCCCGCGCCATCCCGCGCCAGCGCCGCGGTGCCCCGCTCCGCGGGCGCGTTGTGGGTACGCACCGCGAGCTCGACGCCGGCGCTGGAGGGCATGCGTGCCAGCGTCAGCTCCGCGAGATGCCAGGCGCAGTCGTAGAGGCTGCTGTCGAGCCAGGGGCTGGTCCACACGCCTTCGGTGCGGTAGGTGTCGACGCCGGGCCAGGTCGCAGCTCGATCGGCCGGACGCCGCACCACGCCGTGAGGGGTCAGGCGCAGCGGCTCGTCCGGCGCCCGCGGGCTTGGCACGTCCTTCGGGCGCGCGAAGCGCGGACCTGCCTGGCTCCGGGTCAGCGCCCCCAGGGCCTGGCCGTCCAGGCCAAAGCGCTCCACCTCGGCGGCGATGCCATCCCACAGCAGCACGCTGCCGTCCTCGTCCAGGGCGATGCGCCGCCAGCGCTGTTGGGCATCCACGCTTGCGCCAAACAGGCGTCTCGGCAGCGCATCGCCCGGGCCATGCACATGCACCGCCAAGTGCCGGGCGTCCAGGATGAGCGCCCGGCCGCCCAGCGCGGCCACGTCCGCGGGCATCCAGGCTTGCGGATCGGCGGCCCCCACAGGTTGCCCCTGTGCGTCGAACGGCCCCCAACGGTGGCGCAGCCGCCCGTCCTCGAGCAGCACCTCCAGCGTCCGGCGCGCCGGATCGGCCACGTAGAGAAAGCCGCCCACTGTCCAGAACGCCACGCCCGCTGCGAACGGCCGGCGCAGGCCACAGGGGTCTCGCAGTGACGGGGCCAGCACGAATTCGCCGGGCCTGTCCGTGGTGACCGGCGGCGCCGGAAAGCGGCCCGCCAGCCGTGCGGCATGCTGCACCTGCTCGATCTGCGGCCAAAGGCCCGGGCCGCCCGTGGATGCGAACACATCGAGCTCGCTGGCCCGGCCGGCCTGGCACCGGCGCAAGTACAGCCGCTCCTCGCCATCCACCGCCAGCCGGTCCCAGGCACCGGCCCGGTCCGGGCGCTCCACCAGGAGCGCCAGCGCGTCACGCCCCGGCACCGAGCACCAGACACGGCCTGCCGCGGCATCGAGCACGTACACCGCGCGGGCCGACGCGGCCACGTCCAGCGCCGTTCCAAGGCCGCCGTGGACGCGCAGCAGCGCCAGCGCCGGCAGCGAGAATACCTGCACGCGGTGCGCCTGTGGATCGGCAACGTGCAGCTCGCCGTGGAGGGCTGCGATGTTGGCCGCCGCGCGAAAGCGCCGAGGCTCCTGCAAGGGCTCGGCGCCGGCCGGCAGGCTCTCCAGGCCCACGTGGGGCAGCGGCTCCAGCGTCATCCGCACCGGGTCGTAGCGCAGGACGCGCGAGCCGTTCTCGGCCAGCACGAACACCATGCCCATGTCCGCTTCCACCGCCACGGTCCGTGGCAGCGTGATGCGACCCAGGCTGCCGTCGGCTGCGTCCAGACCCAGCGGCCCGTCCGGACAGGCGGCCAGCGACAGGCCCTCGTGCGCGTGCGCCACCACGTCCGGCGGCACGGCGGGAGGCCGCGCAGGAGCTTGGTCCGCATGCCAGGGATAGCCGCTCCCCAGCAGCCAGGAAGTGCCGCTGTTCATCGCCAGGCCTGCTCGTCCGTATCGGGGCGGACCACGATGAGGTGGTGGCCCGGGTAGACCAACGCGTCGGGCGGCACCACCACCGGCCGATGGATGTCTTGCTCCACCCCGTCCAGGTACACGAGCAGTTCCCCGACCGAGCGCACTTGGCGCTGCGCATCCATCGCGCCCAGCAGCGTGGCGTACAGCGCCGCGGGCGACACGTCCTCGCCGAAACCGCGCCGCAGCGGGTCCAGGAACTGGTCAAGCCGCTTGCGCGCCTCGTTGGCGACCTGGTCGAACGCCGCCTCCGGCGCGGCCAGCAGCCGCGCCTCGACACGCAACGGCAGGAAGCGCGGTGCCGCCACGTGAACCTCGGTCGTCACCAGCCGCGCCTTGTCGAGCACCCTGCACACCGAGCGGATGAGCTCCGCCGACGGCGCGGGCGGCCGCTGCTCGGTGTCGGCGACGATGAACACCGTCAGTGCGCCCGGCACCTGCACTTCCGGATAGCCAGGATGGCGCTCGCCCAGCGCGCGCGCGCGCTTCACGCCCTGGACGCTGGTGGCCAGCACCTCGAAGTCCTCGCTCGTGACTGCGCGTGCGCCGCTCTTGAGCTGCCGCGGTACGTCGCGGATGAAATCCGCCAACGGCTGTTCATCGCTGCCGCCGCTGGCCGCGCGGGGATTGATGACCTTCTCGATGCCGGCTGCCTGGTGGATCAGCATGCTGACCGCGCCGGCCGCCGCACTGTTGCCCGCAGCGCCACCGCCGTGGCGCCATACCGTGGCCACGATGTCCGCGCCGGCGGGCGGGATCAACCCATGGTCCCCGTCACCGAACTGCACGCGCCCTGCCGTGGCGTTGAGCACGAAGTGCTTGTCCGGCGGCTTCGAGCCCAGCAGATCCTCCACGCGCTGCCATTCGCCGTCGGGCTCGCGCCCCGGCACGCGCAGCTCGATGCGCAGCGAGCCGGCGTCCACGGGTCGTTGGGGGAAATTGAAGAACTGCGCCGCCCGCCCGTTGCTCGTGCCCAGCACCCGCAGCTCCTGCGTCGTCAGGTTCTCCGCCTCCACGGCATTGGGCAGCAGGTGTTCCAGGCGCGGGGCGCGGCCCGCCGCATAGGTGTTCTGTTCCAGACGCACACGCAACCAGTAATGCGGCTTGGGCAGGCGCGTGCTCAGCGCAGGCTCCACCGTGGGCTCGATGTCCTGTGGCCCCTCGACCCCAATGAAGCCGTCACGCGTGAACGCCGCCGACTCGTCCAGGTCAACGGCCAGCCGCTCCCATTCCTGCCGGTCGGCCCGAGGCCGGTACTCCCACACCAGCCCCACCGGTGCGACGAGGTCCGCGGCCTGCACGCCCACCCGCTGCGGCTGGCCTCGCGTGTCAGTCTCGGGACGCAAGGCAAGAAACGCCATCCGGCGCGGGAACGGTCGCGGGTTGTCGGGGTTGGGCTTGAAGGCCAGGTACAGCGCATCACCGGGCACCGGATTGCGGCCCAGCGGCCAGAAAGGCTGGGCCTGCGGCTGTGTCGGCAGCTCACGCTGTACGACCGTGCCGTCGGCGAACACGAACATGCCAGCCAGCGGCGCACCGATCACGTCGAGTGCACGCACGGTCTCGAAGATCAGGGTGCCCGACTCGGCCCGCGCGGCGTAGCGTGCGCGCTCAGGAATCGCGCCGACCAGACCCGCGGCTCGGGGTGTGAACGCCAGCGCCACGCGGGCCGGACGGGCCGCAGGCAGCTCCAGCCCCAGCAGCGCGGCGAACTTCAGGTAGGTGTGGCGCGGCACGTCGTTCATGCGGTGCAGCGTCATGTCGGCCAGCCAAGCGAAGAGCTGCAGCAGCGTGATGCCGGGATCGGCATCGTTGTAGTTGGTCCACTGCCGGTTGTAGAGCGGAATGCGCTCGCGCAGCTCACGGAAGATGTCTTCGGCCGAGCGGTCGAACCGGGGTTGATACGCTTCGAGCGACATGCGGGCCTCCTACAGCCTTGCGCCTTCCTGCAGGAAGTACGGGTACACCAAGTTGTACGTGGCGTTGTTGCCGCGGATGCGATAGCTGATGCGCACGTCCAACTGGTTCCTTTGCTGCGGCGGCGTGCCCACGCTCACGTCCAGCACGTCGATGCGCGGCTCCCAGCGCGTAAGCGCCTCGCGCACGCGCAATTGCAGCCGGCCGTGCAGTTGCGGCGTGTTGGGCTCCATCACCAAGTCCCATGCGCCGCAGCCGAACTCCGGTCGCATGAAGCGCTCACCCGGACTGGTACCGAGGATGATGACGATGGACTGCTCCACTGAAGTTTCTCCCGCAACCATGCCCAGACCGCCGTCGCGGCCCGGCTGCACCGGGAAGGACCAGCCACGTCCCAGGAATCCTGGATCAATGTCCATGGCTATCCCCCGATCAGCACCGTGCACTGCGACACGACCCGGCCCACGGGTGCGTCAGCCGGGTCGTTGCAGGTCAAGGCGGTGTCGCCCGCACGCGCCGCGGCTCGCCCGTTGATGGTGACGTTGGAGCTTCCCATGACGATGGTGGCCCGGTTCGAAGGCGGGACGACGAAGACGCCGCCGATGGGTACGTGAGGCGGCGTGTTGGTGGCCGTGCTGTTCACGGTGGCCGCGGCCGCGCCGGCAATGAACACGTCGCGGCTCACGCCCGCGTCGATGATGCCGCTGAACGGGTGCGGCACCAGCACCGGCGGCGGCGGCGGCGCACCAGGCGGCTGGATCAGGTGGTTGTCCGTGGCCACGACGTGGTCACCCTGGCGTGCTGCTGGAAACCCCATGGCCTCTTGCTCCCCTTGCTCAGTTGATGGCCACCGTGTTGCCGCGGATGACCAGTTGGCCCGAGGCCTGCAGCGTCATGCTCTGGCTGGCGCGGACCTCAACTGTCTGTGCGTCGATGCTGAGCTTGCCCGCAGGCGCGCTAAGCGCCAGGTCACCGCTGTCGCAGGAGACTTCGATGCGCGAACCTGAGACGTCGATGACCACGCGGTGCTTGCCGCCGCTGCCCACGATCTCCACGCGCTCGGCGCCCTCGGTGTCGTCGAACTTGAGCAGATGCCCCGAGCGTGAGCGCAGGAAGCGCCAGTTGTTCTGCGTGCGGTTGCCATCGTCGGCCGGGGGCGGGTCGGGGCGGCTCCACAGCGTACCCACGACGTAGGGCCGGCGCGGGTCGCCATGCTCGAAGAGCACGAGCACCTCGTCCTCGCGTTCGGGACGCAGGAACAGACCGCGCCCCTTGCCGCCAAAGGGCGTGGCGATGCGCGCCCAGTCGCTGAGCTCGCCGTTGAGGTAGGGAAAGCGCACGCGCACGCGCCCCAGGTCCTCCGGGTCGTTCAGATCCTCGACGATGCCCCTGACGATGCCGTCGCAGCCGCTCATCTCAAATCTCCTCGCGTCGGCACTCGAACTGCGTCGTGTACCCGTTGTCGCCGATGGTGTGCGTCGTCGCGGTAACGAAGTAGCGTCCGCTGAAGCGCTGTCCCACGCCGTCGATCTCCAGCACCGTGCCTGTGCGCAGGTCCGTCAGTCCTGCCACAGAGCCCGTGGCCTTGACCATGTCCTTGGCGATGCCTTGCAGAATCTGCGTGGCCAGCATCTTGGCCTCCGCCAAGCTCTCTACGGGCTTGGTCGCGACGATCTCGGCCTTCTGCTCGAAGGACTTGCCGATGGTCGGCTGCCCGCCACGTCCACCCAGGTCCTGCGTGGCCAGTTCCTCGCGGCTGGCGGTATAGGTGATGGGCTCCTTGCGCAGCACATCCCAGCCCCGCACCGTGACCTTGCCCACCTGCTGGGCCGTGGTCAGCTCGGGCTGAAACTCCACGAGCGACTTTCCGTAGCTCAGCCGGTACGCGGCCTGGTGTACCGTCGTCGAGGGCCGGTACAGCAGCTTCGTGCGCCCGCTGTCCTCGTCCTCCTGAACGAAGATGTCGTAGCCCACCTGGCGAGCCCGCTCCATCAGGAAGATGATGTCGTACTGGTTGTCCTGGATCAGGTACGCGAAGGTCGGCTCGTCGGCCCGGTCCGCGGGCTCGACGTCAACGTTGAGCCGCGTGCCGATCTGCCGTGCGATGTCGCTGTCGGTCATGTCCACGTAGGTGCGCGATTCCTGTTGCGTACGCAACCGGTGCAGCACGTTCAGGCCGCTCACGGCCAGCGTCGGACTGCCGCCACCCGGGAAGGACGGGCGCAGCGATGTGATCTCGCCCTTGAGCATGACCCGCAGCGCGCCGTAGTAGCCCATGCTCAGCTCCAAGCGCCGGCCGGGATTGAACAGATCTTCGTCGATGTACTTGAAACGGCGCTCATGCGCGTCCCAGTTGTTGACCGTGAGCTCGAAGCTGTCGATCTCCTGCAGGTTGTCCTTGTAGGTCACCGCCATGATGTCGCGGATGACGTCGCGCCCTGGCGGACGCCCGTCCAGCCGCACCTCGAAGGAGGGCACGTAGAAGTCCTGGCCCTGGTAGATCGGCGCCGCGCTCATGACCGTGTCCTGCCAAGCCCGGATGCCAGCATGTCCAGCGCCGGTATCAGAAGCTCCATGCCGGGTGGGAGCTGACGCAGGCTCGGTAGACGCTCGCGGTTCGCGTCGGCAATGAGCGGCCACAGAGCCACGTCGCCATACTCCTCGTATGCGATGCCCATGAGCGTGTCGCGTTGGCGCACGACGCGCCGCTTGGTGTGGTCGGCCGATTGCAGGTTGAGCTGCTGCAGTTGTTCCTCCAGCGTGCGGTACTCCTTGAACGAGACCGCCAGCGTCGCGCGCAGCGGCACGCCCGCCGGGTCGAACAGCGTGAGCTTTTGCTGTACGTTGTCGACGATGGCTCGGAAGGACAGGCCCTGCCCCCAGATGAAAGTCACGCGCGGGAGCGCATGGGTCTTGGGCTGGATGCGTCCGAGCGCGGCCACTGGCTCGGTCATGCGGCGTACGTCGCCGTCCTGCTGGCGCGTGGCGTCGAAGAACAGCTCCAGCGCCAGCGTGCGCGTCTGACCTCGCACGAACTGCAGGATCGGCGCATCGATGCCGGGGATCGCGATCTCCGCCACCTGTGCCGCCTTTGCGATGGTGTATTCCGGCGGGTTGAACTGCACGTTGATCACCGGCGGCAGATCCGGGCCACGATCGTGCGGGTCCACCTCAATGAGGGCGGGTACAGGCATGTCAGCGCTCGGTGTACGGCCGCCGCGCCGCCTGGCGCGTCAGGGTGGTGGCCGCGCTGGCGCGGCGCGCCTCGCGCGCGCGCTCCTCCAGCCGGCTCTACACCACGGCTACGAGTTTTTCCTGTTGCGCCGGCGTCAACGACAGATCGCCGGCCTGTACCGACAGCTCTGTGGTCAGCTTTTCGATATGCACGGGCACTTTGCTCACCTCCTGCGCACGAGGCCCTGGTGCGCGATCTCCAAGGTTTCGATGGCCACGTTGTTCTGGCTGGCGCTCAACTCCGGACCGACCCACTTGACTGGGAACGCGTCAGCAAGCTGGAACTCCAGCACGTCGTCGCGACCCGAGGGGTCATGGACGTACACCGTGCAGTTGCGCGCCTTGAAGCGGCCGCTGGCGATATCGCTGTACCAATCCCACAGCTGCCTGTTGACGATGCCGCGCTTGAGCGAGACGTTGCCCTGCTTGGCTCGGCCCGGCAGCTTCCATGTATGGGTGTTGAGCCCGCCCTCGGCATACTCCTGCACCTCCACCTCGGATTGCAGCCCGCTGCAGTCGCTGAAGCCGCCGGGCGGCAGGTCGTCGAAAGTCACGGTGAAGCGGAACACCAGTGCCGGGTCCGCGCGCGTGCCGGCATCAGCCATTGCGTGTCTCCTGCGCCTCAATTCGGATGCCGTTGCGTACCACACCGATGCGCACCTCGATGAATTCCGCCGGCCACGGCGGCTGCAGCCCGACCTCGCACACCAGCCGCTCTGACCCTGCCGCCCCGCCTTGGCTGGCCTCGTCGCAACGCACGAAGAAGGCCTCCTCAGGGCTGGCGCCATCGAGCATGCCGGCATGGTGAAGCCGCTGCAGCAGGCCGCGCACCGCACGGTCGACCTCACGCCAGAGCCGCTGGCCGTTGGGCTCGAAAACGACCCACTGCAGTTGCTCCTGGAGCGATTCCTCAATCATCGCAAACAGCCGCCGTACGTTCACGTAGCGCCAGCGCGGGTCGGCCGACAGCGTGCGTGCGCCCATGACCCGGATGCCGCGCCCGGGCAAGCTGCGCAGCGCATTGATGCCGGCCTCGTTGAGTGCCGCATGCCCCGGGTCGTCGATGTCCTCGGCCAGCGCCCACACGCCCTCCAGCACTTCGTTGGCCGGCGGCTTGTGGACGCCACGCAGACGGTCCGTGCGCGCGAACATGCCCGCCACGTGTCCCGAGGGCGGCATGGTGCGTACCATGCCACGCGGCCCCAGCGGCTCATCCACCACGATCCATGGGTGGTAGGCCGCACCGAAACCCGTGGCGCCGTCGCCGTCCTGGGGCGCGCCCACATGCTCGAGCGCGCGGCCGCGGTCGCCGCGCGGCAGGTCCAGCAGCACGATGCGGTCGCGCCGGCGCATGCATGCGCTGAGCAGCTCGCGCTGCGCACTCCGGATGTCGGCCGCGTTGAAGCTCGGCCGCGCGGACGCCTGCGTCCCTGCTGGCGGCTCGAACAGCAGGTCCGGCACGGCAACCAGGGAAACGCCGTCTACTCGCGACAGCGCATCCATGCCCCAACAGCAGCGTCCCTCGCCGTCGCCGGTAAGGTGACGGGTCAGCAGCGTCGCCAGGCCATCTTGACCGTCCGACAGCCGCACGCTGCGCAGGCCGGGCACCAACCGCACGGCGGGCGCCGGTGACCCGCCCACCGCCACGGCCTGCACCAGCAGCTCTTCGTGCTGCGACGGCTCGTCCTGCCCGGACGGCGGGCTGGTGGCGTCGGGCTGGGCCGCGATCACCGCGCCGCCGAGCCGGATGCGCTGCTCCGGACGCCCATCCTGGCGCGCCACAAGCTGTGCGACGCTGCCGCCGGACCACACCGGCACGATTTCCACCTCGTTGCCCCATGCCCCTGCACTGCTGGCCTCCAGACGCAGCGTGCTGCCGTCGGGCAACACCAGCGTCAGCCCGCCAGGCGCAGCCTGTGCCGGGTCGGCCACGCGCACGACCCAGCAGGTCTGGCCGCCGTTGGCAAAAAAGCCGTTGACCGCATAGGCCAGGTAGCCGTGAGCGATGGGCCCGCCAAACAGCGTGGCGAACTGGCGCTGGCTCTCCACCTTGCGCGCACTGTGCAGTGGACCGCGCTCAGCCACGCCGATGAAGCCGGCAACATCGGTACGCCCGGGGTCGAGCTGCTGTGCGTTGGTGTCGAACCATTGCACGCGCACGCCCGGCGCAGCGGAGGAGGCAACGTTGAAGGACGGCATGGCTACGGTCAGGGCATCAGCGCCAACGTCTCGACGCAGATCTCCAACTCTTCGATGGCAACCTCGTTGTTCTTGGCATTGAACGCCGGACCAGCCCACTTGGAAGGCCACCCTCCGGTGAACTGCCACGTCAGGGCTGCTTGCTGCGCCTCGTTGCGCAGCGTGATAGTGCCGCTCAGGCGCAGCGGCTTGCCGTCCATCACCGATTTGCGCCACGTCCAAAGGTCCACGCCATTGGCCGTGTAACCCCGCTTGCAATTGATGTTGCCGACCTTGAATTTGCCCGGCAGCTTGCGCATGTGGATGGGGTCGCTGCCTTCGCGGTACTCGATGACGTCGGTTTCGGTGGAGAGCCCACTGATCTCGGAGAAGCCCGCGCGGACGTTCTCGATCGTGACGATGAAGTTGAACGACGCCAGGGGGTCGTTGCGTGTGCCCGTTGCAGCCATCGTCGTGCTCCTCAGGAATCGGCCTCAAGCGTCTTCTGCGAAAAGCGGAAGATCACGAATTCGGCAGGCTTGACGGGCGCGATGCCGATCAGGCAGATAAGCCGCCCGTTGTCGAAGTCGTCCTGTGTCATCGTCGTGCGGTCGCACTTGACGAAGAACGCTTCATCCTGCGTGGTGCCCATCAGCGCGCCGTTGCGCCATACCGTGTTAAGAAAGCCGGTGATGGAGGCGCGCACCGCCGTCCATGTGACTTCGGAATTGGGCTCGAACACGGCCCATTGCGTGCCGCGGTCTATGCTTTGCTCGATGAAGATGAACAACCGGCGCACGTTGATGTACTTCCACATCGCGTCCGTCGACATCGTCCGTGCGCCATAGACCCTGATGTCCCGCCGATCGGCGCGGAAGTCGCGTATCAGGTTGACGCCCTTCGGGTTGAGCACATCCTGCTCCTGCTTGTTGAGCGTGCGCGACAGCGGCTTGCGCCCGCCGCCAAGGTCTCGCAGGACGATGCCGCGCAGCACCTCGTTGGCCGGCGCCTTGTGTACTCCGCGCTCCACATCGGTACGGGCAAACACGCCCGCCACGTGGCCCGCGGGCGGCACCAGCACACTGCCCAGCGCGGTGTGCGGCGCCAGCACGCGTACCCAGGGATGGTAGAAAGCCCCGTAGGCGCTGTCGCGCACGGGTCGCAGCTGCGTGTAGTTGGAATTGCCGTTGGTTGCGGGGTCGCTGAGGATGGCAAAGCGGTCCTTCATCTGCTCGCAGGTCTGCACCAGCTCGATGCTGAGCTGCGGCATCACCACCTCGTCGGGAATGGCCATGAGCGATATCTCGCGGATAGCCAGCAGCCCCGCCAGGCCGGTGCGCGCTTCCGGATCCGTCTGCTTGCTGTCGAGAAACTGATCCTCCCGGGCCACGATCGATTTGCCGTTTTTGAACGGCGCGGCCTCGAACTTCGCCTCCCTGGGGGCCGACTCGAACTCCGTCACTTCGATCAGGCGCGACGATCCGTTCACTACCGTCATCACAAAATTGGTCTCCGAGGATTCCGGCGAGAGATCGTCGAAATCCTCCATCACGTCAGGCTGCTGTGGCTGTTGGGCCAGGTTGTTAGGGTCGGTGGGATCGAGGAAAGGCTTGGGGATGCCCTTGCGGTAGTACAGCACCTTGAGCCGGAACCACTTGGTCACGGGCGAGCTCTTCCTGCTGCCGTTGGCCCCCTGTGTCTTCTCGTTCGCTCGGGCGACCCGGGCCGCCGTGGACGGTTCCACCGACACCATGAGGTAGTTGCCCCACTCTCCCTTGCCAATCGCGCGCAGCCGCATGGGCTTGGGCCCTTCCGTCGGTACTTCGGCGACAGCGCTTGCCGCACCTGCGCCGCTCACACGCGCAACGAACAGCCGCATCCCGCCGTTTTCGAAGAAACCGCGTACCGCATAGGGCAGGTAGATATTGGGCGTGTCGAAAGGTTTTTCGTCGATGTAGCCACCAAACCAGCGCTGGTAGTCCAGCCAGCTCGTGACCATGCGCGGCCGATCAGGTCCGCGTTCGGTTTCACCGACAAAGCCGGCGGTGCTCGTGCTGACGCCCTCAATGGGACGCGGGCCGCTGTTGACTTCCTCGATGTAGACGCCGGGGGCAAGGTACTCGGGCATCACCGTTCTCCTCATGCGGGCAGGCGGATGGCGGGGACCACCACGGTCGCTCCCACCCGAAGTGCGACGCCGGACGCCTCTGCCCAGGCGCCATCGGGTGCTGTGGCTTTCACCTTCACCTGCCCGAGCTCAGGCTGGTCGAGGCGAAAGCGCAGCCACCACTGACCGTCTGCACCGGTGCGCACGGCCCGCGCATCGACGGAGCTCGTGATCGAAACACCTTCAGCCGGGTGGCCCCCGCGCAGTACTTGGCCGCGCAGGGCCGTGGTGCCGAAGACGCGCGTGCCACCGAGCTCGATCTCGCGCGTTGCGTGCACCCGCAGCCGCGGGTGCTCGATGGCGACCGTGATGGGCAGGCGTACCGGCTGAGCAGGAACGTCGGGATCAAAGGAGAGATAGCCTCGGTCCGGCAGCACCAGCACCCAGTCGCCACGCTCATCGCTGCGCGTCTCCAGCAAAGGCCAATCACTCAGGGGTGGCAGGCGCGGAGGATGGGGGTTCAGGCGCAACCCATGCACGGCCACGCGCGCATCCTGAAGCGCCGTGCCGTCGTGCTCCATCGCCGTGCCACGCAGCACCGTGGGACCGCGCTGGTGGCGAAGCAACGTGCCATCAGGAAACCCGTAGCTTGGCCCCGGCAGCAACACCACTTCCTGCCCCGGCGGCAGGTGAGGTGTAGCCGGTGGAGGCGGCCACCGCAGCTCGAATTCGGATGCGCAGTACCACAGCCCGCGTACCTGCACCCGGTACGTGCCTTCGCCCAGCGGCAGGTCAGGGCGCCCGGCACGGGCACAGGTACCGTCCAGCAGCAGAGCCCCGGCACGATTGCGCAGGGTCCTCAATCGCAGTGGCGGATTGAATTGCCGGCGTACCGGGGCGATGGCTGCAATGATGTCCAGCCACAGCTCGCCTACGGGACGGGCCGCAGCGTCCTTCGACTGCAGTGCGCGCGCCAGCCCGTCGACGACGTCCAAGGCCCACAGCCGCGACATCGGATGCGACTCGATCAGCCGGAGAGCGGCCATCTCAGGCTCCGGCAGGCGCAAAGCCTGCTTCGCGCTCGAGCACTTTGCCGGCGGCCAGCGGACGCCGGGACTCGATGTCGACAACCCGTACTTCGTAGCACACCGACAGCCGATAGGGCTGCTGCATGGCTTCCCAGACCTTTGCAAGCTCCTCGATGGTCCGCGGTGCCAGGCTGATGCGCAGTTCCCGAGCCCGGTACGTCGGCTCCGGGCCGCGCATGCTCAGGATGGACTGGTCGTGGAACACCTGCATGGCTCTACCGAGGATGCGTTGATCGTTGAGGCTTCCATCGTCGCTGCTGGTAGCCTGGGCGCTGGGCGTGAGCAGGTACAACAGGTTGAGGGGCAGCGGCGGCTGGAACGCGGTTTCGTCCCTGCCGGTACGGTGGACCACCGGGTCCGCGTTGCGCAGGTGCTCGTTGGGCATCACCTGGTACAGCCAGAGGGACAGCCGCCGCTGCGCACCCGGGCCCGTGGGCTGCGCAGGGTTGGACAGCACGATGTTGTTCGGGTGCTGCACGATCTGCCTCATGTCCTGGTCATCGTCGAAGCCCAGCCACAGGGTGTCGCGCAGGAACGCGCTGACCTCGGCGATGGCCAAGTGGCTCACGGCGCATCTCCTTCGTCATCGTCGATACGGCCAAAGGCGTCGGCGTAGCGCAGCAGGCTCAGTCCGAGCTCTCGGAAGAGCTCGCGCGCGCGCGACGGATCCGTCACGATGCGCATGTACACGAGCTGCACTTCTCCCGCCTGCTGCTCCTCGTGCCCACAATCCAGCTTGAACTGGAACGCGGTGTGCCCGATGCGAAAGCGGTCCGCGTACCAGTGGCCCGCGATTCGGCCGTACGGGTCGGGCAAATGGCCGTCGGTGTCGTGCGCCATCTTGTGCAGTGCGTCGTGCCCGGCTCAGGCCACTGGCGCTGACGTAGTCTGGCTGCATTGCCGCAGCTTCAGCTCGCGCACAATGGCTTGACGGCGCTGCCCCGTGGCCTCGGTTGCGAGGGCATCGAGCTCTTCGTTCAACCGGGTCGCGGTGTCGAGTTGGGCCTGCTGGTACTTGTAACGGCTTTCAATCTCGTTGAGTAGCACCACGAAGTATGACAACGCGGCGGCGTACGCCTGGGGCGGCCAGCAGGCCAGGAACAAGCCCAGGTTGAGATCCGGGCTGTAGCACTGGTCTTCCTGCGGCTTCTCGGCCACGCTCAGCAGACGATCCATCTCGTCGAGGTGAAACCAGGCTTCACAGGGATCCTCGGCTGCAAGCACCAGTTCCTTGAGTGCGGCCAGGTCGTCGCGCTGTGCCGTGACGGACTGCTCCAGTGCCGTGGCAAGAAAATCGTGATGCCCTCGTGCATACGCGAGCTCAATCTCGGTGTCCCGCTGCCGCTGCTGCAGGTCGAGCACCACGGCACGCTGGTTCTGCGCCGCGAGCACGGCTTGCGTGATCCGGTCGTCCACTTCGGCAATCACCTTCTTGATGCACGTCACGGCCTGATCGCCAAGGGCCAGTTGGCTGCGCGCGGTCGGCACGAAGCATCGGATCTCGCTGGTGAAGCGGTCAACCGACCGCTGGAACTCCGCATAGCGCTCCAGCGCAGCGGGCTGCGCGTCGAGGCTCTGCTCAAGCGCGGCGATGCGCTGTGTCAGGTTTTCGATCTGGGCCTTCAGCGGTTCGTACGCCTGGAGCGTGCGTTGTTGTTCGGCAAGTTTTTCGCGCAGCCGCTTGAGCTGCTCCGCCGGTGTCGCAGGCGGCTCGGCCTGCGGCGCGCCGTCTTTCGCCGGCGTCGCGGCGCCTGACCGATCCACGGCGCCCGTCGCAGGCACAGGCGGCTTGTCATGCCGGGTTGCCTCATCCAACTTCCGTACTTCGCCTGCTGGGGCCTTGTCTTCCCTGGGTGGCCATGTCGCGCAAGCTTGCTGCTTATCGTGCTCGGTAGGTGACCGGTCGGCGAGCGGGGGTGCGATATCGGTTGTCGTGGCAACGTCGGCAGGCGCTTCGTTGTCCGAACCGGTCTCCTCGGTGCGACGCGGTGCGCTATCGCCCGCGGAACGCGCCGGGCGAGTTTCCGCAGTTTGTCCTGGCATCGGTGGAGGCTTGGGGAAACGCGATTGGCTGGACGACCACATGGCTTCGTGCGGCGCGCCGTCTCGGCCGGTCTGCGTCGGGTCCACGGGATTGCCCGCAACGCGGTCGTGTGCGGCGGGGGCGCCGTTCCTGGACTGAGACTGGTCATGCATGTGGCTCGCCTCCGTCGCGTTGGTACACGCGGCGGCGGTACGCACGGGCTGTGCCACCGGAAGACCGGGCGCCGGTGATGCACACAACACGTTGATATGCCACCGTTTTTTTGTGAGCCCTTGACCAAGCGTCGTGGCGCCCGCCCGACGTTGTGACACCTGCCTGTGACGCTTTGGCCACGCCTTCTCTCTGGCGGCGTTGTCACGGGCTCAGTGACATGTCGTGTGACGTTGTCGGTGGCGCGCCGTGCTGGAAGTCCAGCACGGTGCGTCTTTGGCAGGCCTTGAGGCGGTACGGCAGCGCAGGGCGGCTTTACGTGGCAGAGCGCATACCAATGAAGAAGAGATCCAGCATCGCCCGCTCGCAACTGGCACGCACCGGTCGGCTTGGCCGCAGATGGACAACAGCGGGAGTGCCGCGCTGAGACAGCTCCGGCGAACGCCAGAAGCGGCGCCGTAAGCTGATGTCGTCGCTTGCAGGGTCACAACCTTTTTAGACGCTCAAAGAAAACGCTCCAGCGTTCTGCTTAACTCAGATAATCCCGCATAACATATATTAATAGCCTGAAGCTATATGGGCGCGTGCGAGTTCGCTGGTTGACCCATCTGCGCCGACGAGGAGGTCGTCCACGCTGCCCCAGCCCTCGGCGTCGAGCGCCAGGCCGATCGCTTCGGGCTGGTGGCGCAGCACGAGGCTCAGGAACTTGCTGGGCTGGACGAGCCTGGTGCTCACGCCGGCCCCTGGCCCGGATCGCTGGTGAGGCGCGCCAGCAGCGCCGCGACGTCCGCTTTCGCCTGGCACTGCTGCCAATACGAACTGCCGAGTGTGCAGGCGCAGCGGATGCCTTCGCTGCCCTGGCGATCCTCGTAGAACACCGCGGGGCCGCTCACGCCGTTGCCGATGTAGACGGGATCCACGGGGCAGCCCAGGTCCGCCGTGATGATTTTCAGGACGGCGGCATGCTTGGCTGTGAGCGCTTCGTCGACCGGAAACAGCCGCTTCACGGGTATACCTCCACTACTGGGTGGACACGGGTTCGCCACTGGCGCGGCTGCTCTGGAAGCAGCGTGCGGTGACGCCGACACCACTCCTGGCGCACTCTCTCGGGCAACCGGCATGCGCCCATGTGACTTGCGCAGGCCCCAGCTCGAAGCCAGCAAGATCCGGGCATTACGGTGCCGTGAACGCCTGCCGCGGGATCGTGACCGCTCCGTTCAGCCTGATGCAACCGGGGGCCCACACGTTGCAGAGCGGCACGACGCTGGCGGCCTGCACGGCGTGGGCGGTATACGCGTGGCGCGGTCAAAGAAAAAAGGGCGGCAGCGGTTGAACTGCGCGGGACGGGAAAAGCGGCTTGGGGAAAGGAGTAGTCACCCGGCCCGCTGCGTCGCCCTGGAAATCGTCGTGGTGCTGGTGGCAATGATTCCCGAGCGCCTTTGCTGGCATGTTGCCGGCCAGGGGCGAGGCAAGGCTTGAGCCGTGG
>JAEYPG010000557.1 GCA_023410975.1 Pseudomonadota bacterium | reverse complement strand
GTCATCACCCAGGCGCTGCGCCGGCACGGCGGCGAGATCAGCGCCGCCGCGCGCACGCTGGGCGTGCCCAAGCAGACGCTGCACGACAAGCTCAAGCGGCTGAACCTGTCGGCGGCGGCGTTCAAGGCCGAGGGCTGATGTCCCTCCGGGCCGCGCCCGGCCCATGCCGGTCTGGTGGCATTTCTTGCCCCCTCCGGCCCCGTTCATCCGCAGGGCCCTGCAGCCCTGGGCACGGCCTTTTCCCGGGTTGATTGCCGCGGCTGCGCCACCTAACCCATCACCCCGGAGAGGGATGGCGCCCCCGTGCGGCGGCGATCCAGCCCGCCTTGCGCTGTCCTCCACTGCCGCGCACCAGTCGCCGCGGCAACCGTTTGCTCCGGGGGTTGTCCGCGACTGCGGGGATGCCGAACCTGCGTTCCTCCGCTGTCCGACGCCCCCTGGCGCCGCCCATGACCTCACCACGGCCGCCTGTCAATCGCCCCAAGTACCGATTTCCCGCCCGCCGTCCGCCGCTTCGACCGTTGCACCGCTTGAGGAGCCAGCGCCCATGAGTCCTGCCGTGCTGAAACGCTGCGCCGCAGCCGCCCTGCTGATGTTGTCCGGCGCTGCCGCGCTGGCCGCCGCGCCGCGGGAGGACGCCGAATCGCGCCTGCGCATGGCCCTGCTGCTGCGCGCCGATGCCGAGCGCTACGAGAAGGGCGACGGCGTGCCGCGCGACGACGCCTTCGCCGCGGCGATGTACTGCCGCGCCGCGCGCGCGGGCGACGCGGAATCGCAGTTCCGCCTGGGCTGGATCTACGCCTACGGCCGCGGCGTGGCGCGCAACGACGCCTGGGCTGCGCACATGTTCCAGCTCGCCGCGGACAAGGGCATTCCGCAGGGCGCGGAAGTGCTCAAGCGCATGTTCAGCGGCGTCGCTCCAGAGCAGCCCGACTGCATGCTGCCGCCGGCGCCGCCGCCGGCCGTCATCACCATGATCAACGGCAACGCGCGCCCGGGCCTGGTAGTGGACCCGGCGCAGCGCACGCGGCTGTTCAACACCGCGCCGAAGAAGATGGTGGAGCTGGTGAAGAAGCTCGCGCCGCAGTACCGCATCCAGCCCGAGCTGGCGCTGGCGATCATGCAGGCCGAGTCCAACTTCAACCCGGCCGCCGTCTCGCCCAAGAACGCGCAGGGGCTGATGCAGCTCATCCCCGCCACGGCCGAGCGCTTCAACGTGCGCGACCCGTTCGACCCGGTGCAGAACGTGCGCGGCGGCCTGGCCTACCTGCGCTGGCTGCTGGCGTACTTCGAGGGCGACCTGAAGCTCGTGGCTGCCGCCTACAACGCCGGCGAGGGCACGGTGGACCGCCACCTGGGCGTGCCGCCCTACGAGGAGACGCGCGGCTACGTCGCCAAGGTGCTCGACGCCGCGGGCATCACGGACCACCCCTACGACGCCAGCGTGACGCGCCCCTCGCCGCGCCTGGATCTCATCCGCAAGCCGCGGGTGGAGACGGTGAGCCAGCGCCGGGGGCGGTAGGCCGGCCGAGGCACGCGGCCTACTCGGACAAGGCCGGTATCCCGCCCACGCCGTCAGCTCTGCTCAGGGATTGCCCTCCACCCGCTGCTCCCCGATCTGAAACACCTCCGGCGTGCCCGGCGCCACGTGCACCTTGATCCAGCGCAGCTTGGGTGCGCCCCAGGTCTGCACGCGCGTGAGGTTGGGCAGGGGCGGCTCGGTGGAGCCTTCTCGCATCCAGGGCTTGTCCACGAGGAACACGTGGTCGTCGCCCTGCAGCAGCAGCACCGGGCGGCCGAAGGCCGCGGCGCGCTCGCGCAGCTTGTCCAGCACCGGCTGGAAGCCCTGCCGCTCCAGCGTGCCCGGCGCGGCCTCGAAGCGCGGGTTGGCGTGCCACGCCAGCACCACGCCCGCCGCGCGGATGCGCGCGGCCTCGTCGAACACCCGGTCCAGCCACGCCAGGTTGGCCGCCTGCCGCGACTCCACCTCGGCGCCGCGCAGCGGGTTGGTGCGCTTGACGCCATCGCTGGGGTCCAAGGCCATCCACGACACCATGCCGTTGCGGCTGCCCACCACGTGCAGCGTGGCCACCACCACGCCCTGGCGCTCGAACATCACGTTCTCGACGAAGGCCGCGTGCGCCGGCTGCTCGCGCGCCTGGGAGCGCACGGCCATGGGCCGCTGGCCCAGGCTGCGCCCCGGCTCGGGATAGGCCAGGCGCCGCAGCAGCGCCAGCCGGTCGGTGGGCACGTAGCTGCCGTTGCTTGGGCGGTGGCAGTCGGTCCACTCGTTGTCGCCGGGTGTGTAGAGCAGCGGCGGCTCCACCCGCCGCAGCTGCTGCAGCCGGCTGCGCAGCAGGTCCTCGTCGCAGCGCTCGCCGCCGCCCTTGATGTCGCCCACGTGCAGCACGAAGGCCAGGTCCCGGTCGGCATTGAGATCGTCGATGAGCGCATCCACGGCCTTCACCTCGCGCGGGCTGTAGGGCATGTCGCCCATGAGCGCGAAGCTGAAGTCGCTGCGCTGCGGCGCGCGCTCGCGCACCGGTGCGGCATCGGGCTGGGCGCAGCCGCCCAGCAGCGCCGCCACCAGCGCCAGGCTGGCCAGCAGGCGCCGCGGCGCGGCACGCGGGGCGGCGGCCGGAACTGAAGGATGGTGACGGTGCATGCGCGGCTCCCTGTAAATCGAGCCGCGTATGCTGCCAGCGCCGACGACGGCGACCTTCCCAGGAGGAGCGCATGCGACACAGGGAGACGACCTTCCGCCCCGCCGACAAGGTGGTGACCGCCGAGGAAGCGGTGCAACTCATTCCCGACGGCGCCACGGTGGCCACCGGCGGCTTCGTGGGCATCGGCTTCGCCGAGAACCTGGCGGTGGCGCTGGAACAGCGTTTCACCAGCACTGGCACGCCGCGGGACCTCACGCTGGTCTACGCCGCTGGACAGGGCGACGGCGCCAAGCGCGGCCTGAACCACCTGGCGCACGAGGGGCTGCTCAAGCGCGTCGTCGGCGGGCACTGGGGGCTGGTGCCGGGGCTGCAGCGGCTGGCGGTGGAGAACCGCATCGAGGCCTGGAACCTGCCGCAGGGCGTGATCTCGCAGCTCTTCCGCGACATCGCCGCCGGCAAGCCGGGCCAGCTCTCGCGCGTGGGCTTGCAAACCTTCGTGGACCCGCGCCACGGCGGGGGCCGCGTCAACAGCCGCAGCAGGGACGATCTGGTCCGGCTGATGGAAATCGATGGCGAAGAGTTCCTTTTCTATAAAACCTTCCCCATCGACGTGGCGCTGCTGCGCGGCACCACGGCCGACCTGGACGGCAACGTCACCATGGAGCGCGAGGCGCTGACGCTGGAGGTGCTGTCCATCGCCATGGCCGCGCGCAACAGCGGCGGGCTGGTGATCGTGCAGGTCGAACGCCTGGCCGAGCGCGGCTCGCTGCATCCGCGGCAGGTGAAGATCCCCGGCGTGATGGTCGATTGCGTGGTGGTGGCCGAGCAGCCCGAGCTGCACATGCAGACCTTCGCCGAGCCCTACAACCCCGCCTACGCCGGCGAGGTGCGGCTGCCGGCGCAGCGCGTGGCGCCGCACGCGGACACGGGCAGCGCGCCGCTGGACGCGCGGCGCATCATCGCCCGCCGCGCCGCGCTGGAGCTGCGCCCGGGAGCGGTGGTGAACCTGGGCATCGGCATGCCCGAGGGCGTGGCGGCGGTGGCGGCGCAGGAGCGGGTGATCGACCTCATCACGCTCACGGCCGAGCCCGGCGTGGTGGGCGGCATCCCGGCGGCGGGGCTGAGCTTCGGCGCCGCGGTGAACCCGCACGCGGTGATCGACCAGCCCTACCAGTTCGACTTCTACGACGGCGGCGGGCTGGACATGGCCTTCCTGGGCCTGGCGCAGGCCGATGCGCAGGGCAACCTCAACGTCAGCCGCTTCGGCACGCGGCTGGCGGGCGCGGGCGGCTTCATCAACATCAGCCAGAACGCGCGCAAGGTGGTGTTCGTGGGCAGCTTCTGCGCCGGCGACGGCTCGGTGGCGAAGTTCGTGCGGGAGGTGGAGCAGCGCACCTACGCCGGGCGCGAGGCCCTGCGCCGCGGGCAGGAGGCGCTGTACGTGACCGAGCGCTGCGTGTTCCGGCTGCACGAGCGCGGGCTGCAGCTGGTGGAGATCGCGCCGGGGGTGGAGCTGGAGCGCGACATCCTGGCGCGCATGGATTTCGAGCCCGTCATCGAGGAGGTGCCGCGGCTGATGGAGGCCTGCATTTTCGCGCCGGGTCCGATGAAGCTGCGCGAGCGTCTGCTGGCGCGCCCGCTGGCCGAGCGGCTGCACCTGGATGCGGACAGCGGCACCTTCTTCGTGAACTTCGAGCGCCTGGCGGTGCAGAGCAGCGAGGACATCGAGGCCGTGGAGCGGGCGATCGCGCAGCGCCTGGAGCCCCTTGGGCGCAAGCTGTGCGCGGTGGTGAACTACGACCACTTCCAGATCGACGCCGCGCTGGAGGACGACTGGGCCGCGATGGTGCAGCGCACGGCCGGGCGCTTCTACTCGAAGGTCACGCGCTACGGCAGCGCCGGCTTCGTGCGCGCCCGGCTGGCACCGGCACTGGCGGCGCGGGGGGTGGACCCGCAGGTGTATGGCAGCGAGGCGGAGGCGCGGGAGCAGTTGAAGGGGTGATTCCAACTTCAAGTCGGCAGTGAAAGATCACCGTTCGCCCTGAGCTTGTCGAAGGGCCTGTGGGCCGGCTGCGCCGGGGGCTTCGACAAGCTCAGCCCGAACGGGTTTTCAGTGCCAACGAAGAGTTGGAATCAGCCTTGCGGCTTAAGCGGCCGCTGCCCCAGCGCCAGCACCGCCCCCAGCGCGAGCGCCGCGGCGGAGCAGATGAAACCGCGCGCCAATCCGCCGGGGCCGTCGGCGAGCCAGCCCACCAGCGTGGGGCCGGCGATCTGCCCGGCGGCGAAGACGATGGTGAAGGCCGCGATGCCCGAAGGCCACAGCGCCGGCGGCAAATTGCGCCGCACCAGCGCCGTGGTCGAGGCCACCACCGAGAGGAACACCGCGCCGAACACCACGCCCGACACGAACACCGGCAGCGGATGGGCGCTGAGCACCGGCAGCAGCGTCGCCAGCGCCAGCAGCCCGTTGAGCAGCGCCAGCGCCCCGCCCGCGCGGGCGCGCTGCAGCAGCCCGGCCCACAGCCACGACGAGGCCACCACCCCCGCGCCCAGCAGCACGTAGAAGCCGGTGCGCCAGCCCGATGAGAGGCCCTGCTCGCGCAGCAGCGCGATGATGAAGCTCATGTAGCCGATGTACCCCAGGCCGAACATCAGGTAGCCGGCCAGCGCGAAGGCCAGCGGTGCCCAGCGCAGCCGCTCGCGCACCCCGGCAGCGGCCGTCGCGCCGGGTGCGGCGCGCAGGCGGCGGGTGGTCGCCGCGG
>JAEYPG010000549.1 GCA_023410975.1 Pseudomonadota bacterium | reverse complement strand
CTTCACCGCTGCTGCCACAGATTCTCTCGGGCCTGGCCACCGGTGGCATCTACGCCAGCCTGGCACTCGCGCTGGTGATGATTCACCGTGCCACCCATCTGGTGAACTTCGCTCAAGGCGAGATGGCGATGTTCGCCACCTACCTGGCGTGGGGGATGATGCAATCGGGCATGCCGTACTGGACTGCCTTCGCCCTCACGGTGCTGTTGTCATTCACGGGCGGAGTGCTCATCGAGCGCGTCGTTGTCCGTCCTGTGGAGCACGCACCGGTGCTGGCGGCGGTGATCGTCTTCATCGCGCTGCTGCTGGTGTTCAACAGCCTGGCGGGCTGGATCTTCGGCACGACGATCCAACCCTTCCCCAGTCCATTCCGTGGGTCGCCGCCCTGGGGCCAGCACTGGCTCTCGGCACACGAGGCAGGTTCGGCGGGCGTCACGTTGGTGCTGCTGCTGTCGCTGTTCGTATTCTTCCGGTTCACGCGGCTGGGCCTCGCCATGCGCGCGGTTGCACAGAACCCCGAATCCAGCCGCCTGGTGGGCGTGCGCGTGGGCCGGATGTTGGCGCTGGGGTGGGGACTGGCCGCAGCCATCGGCGCCGTGGCAGGGATGATGGTGGCGCCGATGGTGTTCCTGGAACCCAACATGATGGGTGGCGTGCTGCTCTATGCCTTTGCGGGTGCCCTGCTGGGTGGCATCGACAGTCCCGGCGGCGCGGTGCTGGGGGGCCTCCTCGTCGGTGTACTGGAGAACCTGGCAGGAGCCTGGGTAGGCACGGAGCTCAAGCTCAGCGTGGCGCTGTCCATCATCGTGGGCGTGCTGGTGGTGCGGCCCACGGGCTTGTTTGGTCGTGCACGCGTGGAGCGGGTATGAACCGCGCAGGCTCCGCTCGCGATGCGCTGGCCGCACCTGCCCAGGGCCGAGCCGCCTGGGTCGGCCTGGATCGTCTGTGGTGGCCGGCGCTGTTGCTGGCGCTGGCCGGCGGGCTGCCCTTCGTACTGAGCGACTACCGGGTGTTCCAGCTCACCCTTGCAGCCAGCTATGCCATCGCGCTGCTGGGATTGAACCTGCTCACGGGCTTCAATGGGCAGATCTCGCTGGGCCACGGCGCGTTTCTGGCCGTGGGCGCCTACACCACGGCGATCCTGATGGAGCACGCCAGCGTGCCGTACTGGGCCACGGTACCCGTTGCGGGCGCGGTGTGCTTGGCGGCGGGCTTCCTGTTCGGGCTGCCGGCGCTGCGGCTGCAGGGCCCCTACCTTGCGCTGGCGACCTTCGCGTTGAGCGTTGCAACGCCTCAACTGCTCAAGCACAAGTCCTTGGAGCATTGGACGGGTGGCGTGCAGGGAATCGTCCTCGCCAAGCCCGACGCACCGCCTTGGCTTGCGGGCCTGTCGCAGGACCGGTGGCTCTACTGCTTCACCTTGGCGTGGGCGCTGCTGATGTTCATGCTGGGGTGGAATCTGGTGCGTGGTCGCATCGGACGCGCCATGGTGGCGCTGCGCGAGCACCCCGCGGCGGCCCAGGCCATGGGCGTGAACGCAGCATTGGTGAAGTCGCTGACCTTTGGCGTCTCGGCACTGTACGCCGGCGTGGCAGGCGCGCTGGGTGCGGTCGCGGTGCAGTTCGTGGCGCCCGACTCGTTCAACGTATTTCTCTCGATCAGCCTGGTGGTAGGCATTGTCGTGGGCGGTCTGGCAACGATCCAAGGCGCGGTGTGGGGCGCGCTGTTCATCGAGTTCATGCCCAACGTGGCCGACCAGCTTTCCAAGGCCGCACCCGGGGCCCTCTATGGCCTGCTGCTGATCGTGTTCACGATCTTCATGCCCGGCGGCGTTGCAGGCTTCGCGCAGCAGCTGTGGCGAAAGCGACAGCACAGAACTGCCGCCGGCCCCGTCACCGCAACGATGGAGGATGCAAGATGAGAAGGCAAATTTCGCATGCCGTTGCGTGGTTCACGGCGTTCATGCTGGTCTTGCCTGCCGCCCAAGGCGCGGGCAAGTACGACACCGGCGCCTCCGACACCGAGATCAAACTCGGCCAGACCATGCCTTACAGCGGCCCGGCCTCGGCCTACGGCACCATCGGCAAGGTGGAGGCTGCGTACTTCCGCATGGTCAACGACCAGGGCGGCATCAACGGCCGCAAGATCAATCTCATCAGTCTGGACGACGGCTACAGCCCGCCCAAGACCGTCGAGCAGACGCGCAAGCTCGTCGAGCAGGACGGCGTGCTGGCACTGTTCCAGTCGCTGGGCACGACTACCAACAGCGCCATCCACAAGTACGTCAACACGAAGAAGGTGCCACACCTGTTGCTGTCCACGGGCGCCAACAAGTTCAGCGACCCGGTCAACTTTCCCTGGACCTTGCGCTTCAACCCGGCCTACCAGACCGAAGGCGCGGTCTTCGCCCGCTATCTACTCAAGAATCGGCCCGCCGCAAGGATCGCCATCCTCTACCAGAACGATGATCTGGGCAAAGATGAGCTCAAGGGTGTGAAGGAAGGCCTGGGCGCGCAGGGCGCGAAGATGATCGTGGCCGAAGCGACCTACGAGACGACCGACGCGACGGTTGATTCGCAGATCCTCACGCTCAAGGCGTCGGGCGCGGATACCTTCATTGACATCGCCACCCCGAAGTTCGCCGCGCAGGCCATCCGCAAGGTGGCGGATTCAGGCTGGAAGCCGCTGCACCTCATCAGCAACATCAGTGCCTCGGTGAGCAGCGTGCTCGCGCCCGCGGGGCTGGACAAGTCGGTGGACCTCGTCACCTTCGCGTACCTCAAGGACCCGAACGACCCGCAGTGGAGAAACGAGCCTGCCATGCTGGAGTGGCGCGCATTCATGGCGCGCTATTACCGCGAAGGCGATCCCAAGGACCTCCTCAACGTCTACGGCTACCTTGCAGCGCAGACCATGGTGCAGATTCTCAAGCAGTGCGGTAACGACCTCACGCGCGAGAACGTGATGCGCAAGGCTGCCCAGCTCAAGAACATCGAGCTGCCGCTGCTGCTGCCGGGAATAACGCTCAATACCAGCCCCAATGACTACTCCCTCATCGAGCAGGGGCAGCTTGCACGCTTCAACGGCATGCAATGGGTGCTGTTCGGCGACGTGATCGGGCGTTAGGGCAGGTATGGTCGAGCGATTCCATGGCGAAGCCGTGGGCCCCCACCCGCTGGAGCGCTGATGCCATGGCCGAACAGCTGCATTTCGCGCACTGGCCGCCGGGCGTGCCGCGGCACCTGACACTGCCGCAGACGCACCTCTTCTACAACGCCGAGGTGTCGGCCACGCGCTTTCCCGACAAGCCTTTCACCGTCTTCTATGACTCGGTGCTCACCTTCGCGCAGTTCCGCGCCGAGGCCGAGGCGCTGGCCGGCTGGCTGCAGCACGAGGCCGGCGTGCGGCGCGGCGACCGCGTACTGTTGGACATGCAGAACAGCCCGCAGTGGGTGCTGGCCTTCTACGCCATCCTGCGCGCCGACGCGGTGGTGGTGCCAGTCAACCCGATGAACCGCAGCGAGGAGCTGCAGCACCTGGCGTCCGATAGCGGCGCCACGGTGGCCCTCGCCGGGCAGGAGGTGCTGGACGAGGTGCGGCCGCTGCTGGGGCAGGGGCTGGAGCGCGTCGTGGTGGCGACTTACAGCGACTACCTGACGGCGGCGACCGACCTGCGTGTACCCCAGTTTGTCGCAGCGCCACGCGTGCCGCTGGACGACGCGCGCCTGGTGGCGTGGAGCGGTGTGCTGACGCGGCAGTTGCAGCCGCTACCCCTGCGGGCCGGCCCGGATGATCCGGCCGTGATGCCCTACACCTCTGGCACCACCGGCAATCCGAAGGGCTGCGTCCACACCCACCGCAGCGTGATGAGTACGCTGGTGGGTGGCACCACGTGGTTCTCGCGCACGCAGGACTCGGTCAGCCTGGCGGCGCTGCCGTTTTGCCACGTCACCGGGATGTCGGGCAGCATGAACGGCTCGTTGTACGTGGGCGCTACCGTGGTGGTGCTGCCGCGTTGGGACCGCGACGCCGCGGCGGTGCTGATGCAGCGCTGCCGCGTCACGGTGTGGTCGGCGATCACGGCAATGGTGGTGGACTTCGTGGCCAACCCGCGGCTGCCGGAGTACGACCTCTCCAGCCTGCAGGGCATCCGCGGCGGGGGTGCCGCCATGCCCGAGCCGGTGGCGCAGAGGCTCAAGGCACTCACGGGCCTGGACTTCATCGAAGGTTACGGCCTGTCCGAGACCATGGCTGCCACGCACATCAACCCGCCGCAGCGGCCCAAGCCGCAGTGCCTCGGTATTCCGGTATTCGATGTTGATGCCCGCATCATCGACCCCGTGACGCTGCGGGAGCTGCCGCGGGGCGAGAGCGGCGAGATCGTCGTGCACGGCCCGCAGGTGATGCAGGGCTACTGGAACAACCCGGCGGCCAACGCCGCAGCCTTCATCGAGCTCGACCGCAAGCGCTTTCTGCGCACCGGCGACCTCGCGCGCATCGACGAGGACGGCTACTTCTTCATGACCGACCGCCTCAAGCGGATGATCAACGCCTCGGGCTACAAGGTCTGGCCAGCCGAGGTCGAGGCGCTGCTGTACCGGCACCCGGCCGTGCAGGAGGCTTGCGTGATCGCCGCGCCCGATGCCAAGCGCGGCGAGACGGTCAAGGCCGTGGTGGTGCTGCGCCCGGGCTTCGAACACCTGACGGAGCAGGAGTTCATCGACTGGACGCATGAACACATGGCGTCCTACAAGACCCCGCGCATCGTGCAGTTCGTGAGCGCGCTGCCCAAGTCGGGCGCGGGCAAGGTGATGTGGCGCCAGCTGCAGGAGGCCGAGGCCGCGGGCAGCCGGCCGTGAAGGCCCTGGTGTGCACAGCCTTTGCCTCGATCGCCAAGCTGCGCGTGGGCGCGCTGCCGGACCCCGTGCCGGGCAAGGGCCAAGCGCTGATCGACGGTAAGCGTCGCGTCCAGGCCTAACAGACTGTGCAACCAGTCCTGGAAGGCATCTCCGGGATGCGAAACTGCCCTCAGCCTGACCTTTGACGGCTGTCGAGCGTGTGAGCAACAGCAACGCCGCCCTGGCCACCCCGCAAGAGCCGACCAAGTCGCTGCAATCACACCGTCGCAGGCGGCTCGGCAAGCCAGCATCGCAGCCAGTGGGGCATGTAGTCGCTCACCGGCGTCGACATCACCCTTGGAATAGCGCCCTTATCAATAAGCAAGATGCGTTTTTGACATGTACGGCAATTTGCCGTATCATTGTATTGAAAGGATCTGCCATGCCGCCTGCCGCTACGTCCACCGCCCGCCTTGAAGCCCGCATCAGCACCGAGCTGCATGCCATGCTCAAGCGCGCCGCCGAACTCCAGGGCCGCACCATGACGGACTTCGTGGTGGCCGCCGTGCAGGACGCCGCGCAGCACGCCATCGAGCAGGCGGAAGTGGTGCGGCTGTCGCTGGCGGACCAGGAATGCTTCGCGCAAGCGCTGCTCTCGCCGCCCGAGCCTGCGCCGGCACTGCAGCGTGCCTTCGAGCGCCGCCGCCGCCTGCTGCGCAGCGCCGAGTGAGCCCGGCGCCCTACCGCGTCGTGCCACTCGACGCTGCGGCACACGACCGCAGCGTGTTCGCCAGCGGCTCGGCACCACTGGACCGCTACCTGCGTGAGCAGGTCACCCAGGACATCCGCCGCCGGGTGGCCGCGTGTTTCGTGGCCGTGACCGATGAGCAGCGCATTGCGGGCTACTACACGCTGGCGTCTGCGAGTCTGCTGCTGGCCGATCTCCCGTCGGCCACAGCGAAGAAGCTGCCCAGATACCCGACGGTGCCGGCCGTGCGCATGGGGCGCCTGGCCGTGGACCAGGCGCACAAGGGGCAGGGGCTGGGCGGGGCGCTGCTGGCCGACGCGCTGCACCGCGCGGCCCGCGCCGAGATCGCAGCCTATGCCTTGATGGTGGATGCCAAGGACGAGGCAGCGGCGGCGTTCTACCGCCATCACGGCTTCATCGCGCTGCCGGATTCGCCGCGGACACTGTTCTTGCCGCTGGCGTCAATCAGGTGAGCAGTTTGGTGGCTTACGGCACCTGGCGCAGGCCCTGGACAGCGGGGCCGTAGTGGCCCGGGAGCCGGCTGCTGTCGCGAGGCAACCGTGTAGGCGCCCCATGCGCGTCAACCTGTCGTTCACAGCTCCGAGGCGTGCGAAGCAACCTTCGACGAAGATCGGACCATCCTGTTCAAGGACGGCAGTCGTTGCCATCTCAACGGCAACCATGCCGTAAGCGTTGCCGCGAGGCCCTATTGGCAGAGCCTCTGCCTTGTGCTCACCCGGCAGCTGTAGAGTGAAGCGTTCCAAAGCGGGCCGATATTGGAAGCGACGCAGCCATGGCAGGACAAGGGGTCAG
>JAEYPG010000523.1 GCA_023410975.1 Pseudomonadota bacterium | reverse complement strand
CGGCCGAGCTGGCCGAGGGCCGGCTGGACCTCGTGACGCTGATGTTCAACTACCACGACCTGGGCTTCCTGGGCGTGGACCGCGCGCGCATGAACGCCGCCATCTACCGCGCGCTCAAGCCCGGCGGTCTGTTCGTCATCGCCGACCACGCCGGGCGACCGGGTACCGGCATCTCCGAGTCCGGTACCCTTCACCGCATCGAGGAAGCCTTCCTGCGCAGCGAGGTCGAAGCCGCGGGCTTCAGGCTCGCCGCGACGGGCGATTTCCTGCGCAACCCCAACGACCCGCGCGACCGCAACATGCCCATCCCACTGCAGCCCAAGGACGAGTTCGTGCTCAAGTTCGTCAAGCCATGACCGCTGTCAATCCTTCCCGCCGCCCGCGCACCGAGCGCGAGGTGCGCATCGACCTCGCCGCCGCCTACCGCCTGGCCGCGCTGGCCGGCTGGGACGACACCATCTACACCCATCTGTCGGCCGCGGTGCCGGGCGAGCCCGGCGTGTACCTGCTCAACGAGTTCGGGGTGGCCTTCGAGGAGGTCACGGCCTCCAGCCTGGTCAAGGTGGACGTGCACGGCCGCGTGGTGGACGGCAGCGGCCGGCGCGTCAATCCCAGCGGCTTCGCCATCCACGGCGCGGTGCACGCGGCGCGGCCGGACGTGGAATGCGTGGTCCACCTGCACGCGCCCTGGGGCGTGGCGCTGGCGATGCTGCCTGGCGGGCTGCAGCCGACTTCGCAGTGGGCCATGCGGTTGTACGGCCGGCTGGGCCGCCACGGCTACGAAGGCCTGGCGCTGGGCGCCGAGGAGCAGCAGCGCATGGTGGCGGCGCTGGGCGGACTCGACGGGCTGATCCTGGACAATCACGGCACGCTCACCGTGGGGCGCAGCGTGGCCGAGGCCTACCTGCTCATGCACCTGCTCGAACGTGCCGCGCAGGCCCAGCTCCGGGCCATGGCGGCCTCGGGCGGGCAGGTCCTTGTCGCCAGCCCGGCGCTGGCCGAGCGCACCTACCGCCAGTGGGTGGGCGACGGCAGCGAATGGGACGGAGACGCCGAATGGCCTGCGCTGCTGCGCCGCGCCGAGCGGCTGTCGCCGGGCTTCCGCGACTGAGCCGCGCGCCCGCACGCCGGGCGCCCCAGACCACTTTTCGTTCCAACCACAGAAACCCCGAGGACACCCAACCCATGCCGACCATCCGCATCGAGCTTTTCGAAGGCCGCACCCCAGAGCAGAAGGCTGCGCTGGCCCAGGAAATCACCGCCGCCTGCGCGCGCGTGCTGGGCAGCAGCCCGGACAGCGTGGACGTGTTGTTCTTCGACGTGGCCCGCCAAAACTGGGCCACCGGCGGCGTGCTGTGGAGCGACCGCACGCCCGACAAGCCGGCCGCCTGAGCCCGCCCGGCCACCATCACACGCGAAAAGTCCTGTCCCGTTCGGAGCTGAGCTCGTCGCGGCCCCTGCAACGACCGGCGAACGCCTGCCCTTCGACTGCCTGAGGGTGAACGGGTAAGCGGCCCGCCAGCCATTGCGGGGGCATCCGTGTCAAACAGGCCTGCCGCCACGCGACCGAGTTGACGTGGCCCGCCAGCAAAGCCACCCCAATGGTAGTTATGTAAATTACCCAATTGCAATGGACCAACTTGGCACGGCACGGGGTTATTTGCGGCAAACCGCAAATTCATGGCCCGCGTCACCCGGGCGCGGGATCGCGCCCAAATCTTGTGATATTCATTCGAAATTCCAGACCAGCACGCCGGCGCGTTGGAAAACCCTGCTGGCAACTGCATCCTGATAGCCGCGCCCGGCCTGCCCCCCATTTTTCGGGCTTGGACAGGTTGAATTTCCGCTGGCATCGTGGATCGCACCTGTCAGGCTTCGGCCCACGGGGCGGCAACGCGGCCCGCACGCCGCCGATCCCGGCCGCCACGGCGGGCACCGGCCGTTATTTCCAAGGGGCGCGCCATGCTGCTTTCCAGCCGAAAACTGCACGAGAAACACCCTGTCGCCATGACCGTCATTGGCCTGGGCTTGAGCATCATCGGGATACTGCTGATTTCGAATTCGAATCTGCCTTACCGGAATTTCCTCGTGATGCTGGGTGTGCTCGGCATCGCGATGAACGCCTTTGCGCTGATCGTGCATTTGTGCGCGCGCTCGGACCGGCGCTGATGCCGCGGCGCGCGGCTCAGCCGACGCGCAGGCTCTTCTCCATGCGAATGGCGTCCACCACGCCGCCGTAGTAGCCGGCCGAGCGGCCGGTGGCCTCGAAGCCCAGGCGGCGGTAGAAGGCCAGCGCCCCGGGATTGTCGGCCCGCAGCTCCAGGCGGATCTTTTCCAGCCCTGCCAGCTGGGCCGGCTTCTGCAGCCAGTCCACCACGCGCGCACCCACGCCACGGCGCCGGTGCGTGGGCGCCACCGCCAGCAGCGCCAGATGCGCGTGGTGCTCGCCGTATTCCATGATCCCGAAGCCCACCAGCCCCTGGTCGATCTGCAGCACCGCGACGTTGACCGCGGGATCGGCCAGCGCCTGCAGCACGCGGTCGCGGCGCCAGCTCCAGCCCAGGTCGGTCTCGATGTGATCGCGCGACATGAGCGCAATCCCCGCCGCATCCTGCGGCCGGGCCAAGCGGATCGCGGGCACGACGAACATCCTTCGGTTCCTCCTGCGCCATGCAACGCCTGCAGCATCGCGCCGCCGTGCGGGGGAGCGCGCCAAGGGATGGCAGTCACCCGCCACACCACAGGGACTTGCGGCGCCGCCGCGTCCAAGAGGCCCGGACCTCAGTGCGGCAACCGCTTCTCGTAGTCCATCAGGCTGGCCAGCAGCCGGTCGCGCGCGGGCACTTCGCCGGTGGGCGTGAAGTGGTCCACCACCGCCGGCAGCAGCACCACCAGACCGCCCCGCACCTCCTCTTCGCCAAGCCCGGCGCGTTCGGCCACGGCGCGCAGCTCCTGCGCGCTGAAGACCTCGGAAACGATCTCCGGAGACAGCGGCTCATTGGTGCCCTGGCATACCCAGGAACTGGCCAGCGCGCCGTGCCCATGGCGGGAAAAGCGGGCCAGCAGCCCCGCCAGGCCGCCCACGCCGGAGAAGGTCCGCTCGGTGGCCGAGGCATCGACCGCCCCGGGCGGCACGACCGCCGCCGCGCCCGGCCCGCGCCGGTCCGTGAGCAGGCCCAGCAACACCGGCAGCAGGGCCGTCAGCACCCGGTCCGGCACCGCGGCACCCGCGCTTTCCGCTCCAGCCCCGGCCCCGGTCTTGCCGCCGGCTGTGCCGCCCAGCAACTGGTCGAGCAGTCCCATGGCTTGCCCCTTGCTCGCAAGTGAACGCAACGCCCGGACGGCGGCAAACGGCGTACACGGCGGGCGCCGGGCCTGCAACTGTTACCGCTTGTCCCCCGGCCCTTGCCCAGCCGGGCACGCGCCGCCATCTGGGGCCGCAGGGCCGCTGTCCGGGCCGAATGGAGTGATGGAAATGTGGAAGCGATTGACCGTGTTGTGGACCGTGGTGCGTGGCGACGCGCGGCGCCTGTGGTTTGCCCTGCGCCATCCCCAGGCGCCGGGTTGGCTGAAAGTCGGGACGGCGCTGATCGCGCTGTACCTGCTGTCGCCGGTGGACCTGCTGCCCGACACGATCCCGCTGCTCGGCGTGGTGGACGACCTGGTGCTGGTCCCGCTGGCTATCCGCTTCCTGCTCGACCGCCTGCCACCCGACATCGCCCGCGCGGCGGACCAGCGCTTCGGCGGCCGGCCGTAGCTCGACCGGCACAGCCGTTGCCAATGCCGTGGCGACCCGCTGCGCCGGCCGGCCGCCGGACGCGGGCGGACACGGCTCCGTCCGCAGGCACGCGCCCGTCCACGCGCTATCCAGCCGCCCGCCACCCCCGCAGCCGCGCCGCCGCGGCGGTGAATTCCAGGCGCTCCACCAGCTGCCCCAGCTCCTGCACCGCGCCGGAGCCGTGGTATGCGGCCAGCGCGGCACGCAGCTCCTCGAAGCCGTGCAGCGCGCTGAGGTCGCCGTCATCCAGTGCGGCCAGCAACCGGGCGACGGCCTGGGCATCGGGCGGCGGCGCCTCGGCCTGCGGGCCGGGATGCTTCCCGGGCGGCCGCGCTGCCTCCGGCTGTGTCGGCAGGCCTTCCAGCACGGTGTGCAGCGCCTGCTCCAGCTGTCCCAGCCGCGAATCCTGAGGTGCCAACGGGCCCTGCCGCAGCGCTTCCTCCAGTTCCTCGGCCAGCCGTTCCACCGTGCCGGCCGCGACATGGCCGGCCATGCCGCGCAGGCGGTGCAGCCACGCGGCAGCCGCTTCGGTGTCCCCGCGCGCCAGGGCCTCGCGCACGGCGCCGAACACCTCGGCGCCCTCGGCGCGCAGCACCTGCAGCAGGCGCAGGAACAGGTTGCGGTCGCCCAGCATCAGCTGCGCGGCCCGGGACAGGTCGATGCCGGGTACCGGCGGGAAATCCGTGCCCGCGGCCAGCGCGGGCACGGGCGGCACGCGGGCCGCGGACACCGCCGCGGTCCCCTGCCCGGGTGAGCCGCCGGTGCAACGCAGGATCGCCGCCACCAGCGTGTCCAGCTCCAGCGGCTTCATCACGAAGTCCCGGATACCTGCGGCGCGCGCGTGCTCGCGCTGGTTGGGCAGCACGCCGGCGCTCAGCGCCACCACGGGCGGCGGCGGCGCCAGGGCCGGATCGGCCTGCATCTGCGCTGCAACCTGCACACCGTCCATGCCCGGCATCTGCAGATCCATCAGCACCAGGTCGAAGCGTCCAGGCTGCGCGTGCAGCAGCGCCAGCGCGGCCTCGCCGCCGTCGGCCGCGGCCACGACGGCGCCCTCGTGCCCAAGCAGCCGCTGTGCGATCTCCAGATTGGTCAGGCTGTCGTCCACCACCAGCAGGCGCAGCCCCGCCAGCCGTGGGCCGGCGGCTTCGGACACCCGCGGCACACGAGCATCCGCCGGCGGCGGCGCGATGCCCAGGGGCAGCTCGAACCAGAACTCGCTGCCCACGCCCGGCTCGCTGTGCACGCCGATCTCGCCGCCCATGAGCTCCACCAGCCGGCGGCAGATCGCCAGCCCCAGGCCGGTGCCGCCATAGCGGCGGTGGATGGAGGCGTCGGCTTGCACGAAGGCCTCGAAGATGTGCTGCAACTGCGCCGGCTCGATGCCGATGCCGGTGTCCCGCACCGAGAAGCGCAGCCGCAGCGCTTGCGCATGGCGCGCCGGCAGTGCCACGGCCAGCGTGACGCTGCCGGCGGCGGTGAACTTCAGGGCGTTGCCCAGCAGGTTCATCAGCACCTGGCCGAGGTAGCGCGCGTCGCCCACGAGCGTGTCCGCGCCCTTGGGCAGCGGTGCGAGCTCCAGCCGCAGGCCCTTGGCCGCGGCGGTGGGGCCCAGCACCTCCAGCAGCGGCTCCAGCACCTCGCGCAGCACGAAGGGCGCGTGCACCGGCTCGGCGTGGCCGGACTCGATGCGCGAGAGGTCCAGCACGTCGTCGATCAGCGCCAGCAGACCGCGCCCGGCCTGGCGCAGGTTGCGCACCAGGCGGCGCTGGTCCGCGTCCAGCGCCTGCCGCTCCAGCAGCTGCGCCGTGCCCAGGATGGCGTTCATGGGCGTGCGGATCTCGTGGCTCATGGTGGAGAGGAAGGCACTCTTGGCCTGGCTCGCCTGCTCCGCCGCCTCCTTGGCCGCCTCCAGCTCGCGCTGGCGCTGCCGCAGCTCGGCGGTGCGCAGCGCCACCTCGCGCGCCAGGTCGCTGTTCCAGCGCTCCAGGCGCTGCTGGCTGTCGCGCAGCGCCTGCTCCTGCTGCCGGCGCTCGGTGGTGTCGAAGATCACGCCGATGAGGCGCCGCGCCGGGCCGGACGGACCCGCGCCGTGGGCAGTGCCCGCG
>JAEYPG010000521.1 GCA_023410975.1 Pseudomonadota bacterium | reverse complement strand
GACCTGAGCCGTGGCGGGCTCATAGCTTTCCACGATGAACAGCGGCCGCTGCTTGCTTTCAATCCACAAGCGGCCCAGGTACTCGCCCAGGACGCCAATGGCCAGCAGTTGCAGTCCGCCCAGCATGAGCACGACCACGATCAGCGTCGGAAAGCCTGCAACGGGATCGCCGAAAAACAGGGTGCGGATGAAGAAGTACAGGCCACTGCAAAGCGCCGCCAGCGCGCTCAGCAGCCCGGCCTTGGTTGCCAGCCGCAAAGGCGAAACCGAAAACGCCGTGATGCCTTCGACGGCCAAGCGCCACAGTTGGCGTGGCCTCCACTTGCTTTGTCCGCCAGCACGCTCGGCGACGTCGAACTCAAGGGTCTGCTGGTTGAAGCCCACCCAGGCGAACAGGCCCTTCATGAAGCGGTTGTGCTCGGGCAGCTGGTTGAGTGCGTCCACCGCGCGCCGGCTCAGCAGCCGGAAGTCGCCCACGTCCTCGGGAATGGGAATGTCGCTGAGCCGGTTGAGGGTCCGATAGAACAGGCGCGCAGCGATGCGGCGCGCTGGTGACTCGTCGTCGCGGCTGCGCCGGCGCATGTTGACCATGTCGGCACCGGCGCGCCAGGCCTGCACCATCGCAGGGATCATTTCTGGCGGGTGCTGCAGATCGGCGTCCATCACGACAACCGCCTCGCCCCGCGCAAACTTCAACCCTGCCGCCATGGCCTGCTCCTTGCCGAAGTTGCGGCTGAAGCGCAGGACGCTCACGCAGGAATCGCGCAGCCGCAGCTGTGCCAATACCTGGGCCGAGCGATCGGTGCTGCCGTCGTCGACAAAAACGATTTCGGTGCGTTCCGGGAGGCTTTGCAGCACGGCGGCCAAGCGGCGATGCAGAACCGGCAGGACTGCTTCCTCGTTGTACAGCGGCACGACGATGCTGAGCATCCAACCGGAAGCCCGTCCACCCAAAACAGGAAAGTGGCTCATGCAAATGTCCAGTGGCGGTTGAAGGTGAAAGTGGCAGCCAGGCCGACCAGCGTGGCAAGGGCCTGCGCAGGCAGGTAGTCCAGGGCCAGTCCCCGCGTGGCGGCCCAGACGATGCTGCCGCTCAGCGCCGCACCTGCCGCAGCCACGGCCAGGAAGCGAGGCGCGGCCCGGCAGTGGCCCGTGCCGCTGTCCGGGAACGTGTAGCGGCGGTTACCGGCGTAGGCCACCAGCGCGCCGGCCAGCGCACCAGCCATGGCGGCCCAGGGCGGACCGACGTGCAAGCCTTCGACCAATGCGATTAGCAGGGCGTAGTGCACGGCCGTGGCTGCCCCTCCCGTGGCGGCATAGCGCAGGAAAGTCCGCAGCGTGGGGTGGGCACTCGACGGCATGGCGGCGCTGCTCAACGCAGCTCTCCGGTTGAAGGTCCGGTGTGCTGGCCCGGCTGCACCGCCCACCACAGCCCGATACCGAGCGGCTGCGGCTGCAGCCCCGGCGGTGGCGCATCCTTGTCGAGGGCACCGAGCCACAGCACGCCGTCGCGCCGGGCTTGGGCTTCATCAACCCATGGGCTGATATCCGCGCGCCCGTCGACAAGCACCAGCGGACGCTCGTCAAGGCGCAGTGCCACCTGGCTGGCAGGAAGAGCCGGTCCAGCGACATAGTGAATCGACCCGCCCAGCAGCGGGCGGGCCTGGGCTGCGACGGCCTGTGCCAGCGCCTGCGACGGAAACTGTGCCACGTGCTGCGGGCGCAGGCCCGCGCGAGCCACTGCGGGGCCAGCGCAGTTCCATGCCAGCAGCAGTGCCTGGACCGCGGCGAATGCCTTCAGCACCTGCGACGCGGATACACGGCGCCAGCCCCCGGCCGGGACCGCGTGGACTGCCGCCGCCGTGGTCAGGGCCAGGAATGCCGTGCCCCAGTGAGGCTGCAGTGCAACGCCGCCGACCAGTCCCATGAACCACATCACCAGCAGCGGGATACCGCCCCACAGGACCCAGAACCAGGCTAGAGCAGGTCCTGCGCGAGGCGCAGCGGGCTCGGATACCGTCAGGCCGGAGCTGGAGCGGCGTGCAGCCCGCCATGCCAGCGGCAAGACCATGAGCCAGGCCGGAGCGGCGCGGTTGAACAACTGGTCGGCCAGCCAAAGCGTGGACGCCGTCCAGGCCTGCGGCCCGTGGCCGCCCGCGCCCAGCGAGGTTTGGCTCGCGTAGTGCAGGGGCGCAAAGTCATGTGTCCAAAGCCAATGAGCATGGGGTGCGAAGAGCGCAGCGGCCACCAGCAGCGCCAGCCAGGGCCCCCGTCGATGAATGGACTGGCGCCAACCGCGTTCCAACAGCCACAACCCGGTGACTGGCAGCACCACCAGCACCATTTGGTACTTGGCCAGTGCCCCCAGGCCCGCCACAAAGCCCAGCGCCGCCCACCACGTATAGGCTGGCGCACGAAAGAGCCGCCAGCTCACGGTGGCTGCCGCTGTCACGAAGACCATCAGCACCGTGTTGTGGTTGAAGTAGTGGAGCCGGCCGTTGTAGTAGGTCACGCACAGGCAGGCCAGCAAAGCCACCATGGCCATGCGGGGGCCCGAAGTCGATCGCACCAGGCGCCAGGTCAGCCACAGGCTCAAGCAGCTCAAGGTGGCGCCGAGAACATAGGTCACCTCCGGCTGCACGCCAAAAAGCCTGACCAGCGGCCACAGCAGCGCCGTGGGCAGCGGCGGATGCTTGTAGTAGCCCCATTGCAGAGCACGCACCCACGTCAGCTGCTCGGCATTGTCGATGGGAGGCGACTCGCTCGTCGCCGCCAGCACCAGCAGCCAAAGCAGCGCCCAGCCCGCCAGCAGCATGGGCAAGTACCGCTGCGTTGGAAACGGCTGCCAGCGCGGGGCGAGCAAAGCAGCGTTTTCCATCGCTCTTCAAGTCCCGGCGCAGGCCAACGTCGCGAGCCTCAGTGAGCGTGCGCCACCAGCGTCGGCTTGATGCCCTTGGCCTCCTCGCGCCGCGCCATCCAGGCGTAGAGCGTGGGCAGCACCAGCAGCGTCAGCACCGTGGCCGAGACCAGCCCGCCGATCACCACCACCGCCAGCGGGCGCTGGGTCTCGGCGCCGATGGCGTGCG
>JAEYPG010000505.1 GCA_023410975.1 Pseudomonadota bacterium | reverse complement strand
GACCTGAGCTACTCGGCGGCCGCCTGGTCCGGACCGATGGCCTTCGCCGAGGCCGGGGTGACGCCGGCGGACATCAAGTACGCCTCGCTCTACGACAGCTTCACCATCACCGTGCTAATGCAGCTGGAGGACCTGGGCTTCTGCCGCAAGGGCGAGGGCGGGCGCTTCGTGCAGGACGGCGGCCTGATCTCCGGCGTGGGGCGGCTGCCCTTCAACACCGACGGCGGCGGGCTGTGCAGCAACCACCCCGCCAACCGCGGCGGCGTCACCAAGGTCATCGAGGCCGTGCGCCAGCTGCGCGGCGAGGCGCACCCGGCCGTGCAGGTGCCCAACTGCGACCTCGCGCTGGCCAGCGGCATCGGCGGCGCGCTGGCGTCGCGCCACACCGCGGCCACGCTGATTCTGGAAAGGGTCTGACATGAGCTCCCCACAAGACAAGGGCGCCCAGCCGCGCCGCATCCCCGCGCCGCGCGTGCTGCCGGAGTCGCAGGCCTACTGGAGCGCCGCCGACGAGGGCCGGCTGCTGCTCAAGCAGTGCGACGACTGCGGCGAGGTCCACCACTACCCGCGCGACATCTGCCCGCACTGCCTCAGCGCCCGCACGAGCTGGGTGCAGGCCAGCGGTTTCGGCCGCATCTACAGCCACAGCACCATGGGCCGCGGCGAGGCCGCCTACACGCTGGCCCTGGTCACGCTCGACGAGGGCGTCACGCTGATGACGAACCTGGTCGATTGCGATCCCGCCGCGCTGGCCATAGCCCAGCGCGTGCGCGTGGTGTTCAAGCCCAGCGACGGCGGCCATGCCGTGCCGATGTTCACGCCCGCCTAGGAGGAGCGACCCATGACCACCACCCCCCGCAAGGGCGCGCTCTCGCGTTTCACCATCCTCGACGCCACGCGCGTGCGCGCCGGCCCCACCGCCGTGCGGCTGTTCGCCGACATGGGCGCGCGCGTCATCAAGCTGGAGATCCCGCCCGGGGCGCCCGGCGGCGACGACATGATCGGCGGACGCGACCACAACCGCGCCGACTACGAGAACCTGCACCGCAACAAGGAAAGCCTCACGCTCAACATGAAGACGCCCGAGGGCGTGGCGATCCTGCACGAGCTGGTGCGCAAGGCGGACGTGTTCATCGAGAACTACCGCCCCGACGTCAAGGACCGCCTGGGCATCGGCCCCGAGCACCTGCGCGCCATCAACCCGCGCCTGGTGTACGCCAGCATCTCGGGCTTCGGCCAGGACGGGCCCTATGCCAAGTGGCCCGGCTTCGACTCGATCGCGCAGGGCATGGGCGGGCTCATGAGCGTCACCGGCAAGCCCGGCGACGGGCCCATGCGCGTGGGCATTCCCATCGCCGACCTGTGCGCGGGCCACTTCTGCGCGCAGGGCGTGCTGGCCGCGCTGCTGGAGCGCGAGGCCACTGGCGAGGGGCAGTGGGTCCAGACCTCGCTGCTGGAGTCGCAGATCGCGATGCTGGACTTCCAGGCCGCGCAGTGGCTCATCGAGCGCAAGGTGCCGGGCCAGCACGGCAACGAGCACCCGCTGACCGTGCCCACCGGCGTGTTCCGCACGGCCGACGGCTACCTCAACGTCGCGGCCATCGGCCAGACCATGTGGACGCGGCTGTGCGAGGCGCTGGAGGTGCCGCACCTGGTGCAGGAGCCCGGCTTCGGCTCCGACCCCGAGCGCTGCGCCAACCGCGAGCGCGTCAACGCCGCGGTGGGCGAGGCCTTCATGCGGCGTAGCACCGCCGAATGGACCGAGCGGCTGCTCAAGGCCGGCGTGCCCTGCGGCCCCATCCACCGCATCGACCAGGTGTTCGAGGACCCACAGGTGCGCCACCTGGGCATCACCTGGCCCATGTCGCATCCCGAGCTGGGCGAGGTCTCGCTCATCGGGCAGCCCGTGCGGCTGTCGGCCCACCCGCGCACCGAGCCGCCGCGCCCGGCACCGCTGCAGGGCCAGGACACCGACGCGATCCTGCAGGAGCTCGGCTACGGCGAGCAGCGCATCGCCGAGCTGCGCGCCGCCTTCATCGTCTGATCAATCCCCGTTCGGGCTGAGCCTGTCGAAGCCCCGCCGCCCAGCCAGGCTGCAGGCCCTTCGACAAGCTCAGGGCGAACGGATACCCCGAACGAACAGGAACCCGCCATGGCCCGAATCGTTGCCGCCTTCGGCTCCTCGCACAGCATCATGCTGGCCTCGCAGCGCGAGGACTGGCAGCACGGCTTCCGTGCGATCGACCCGAAGAACCCCCACTACTACGACCGTGCGGGCAACCGCACGAGCTACGACGCGCTGCTGGCGCAGGCGCCCGCGCAGGCCGAATCGATGGTGACGCCCGAGCGCATGGGCGAGCGCTTCGACGCCGCCGAAGCGGCGATGGGCGAGCTGCGCCGCCGTATCCACGAGGCCCGGCTCGACGTGCTGCTGGTGGTCGGCGACGACCAGAACGAGCTGTTCCGCACCACCAACAACCCGGCCTTCGCCATCTACTACGGCGCCACCATCCGCAACGCCAAGGCCGAGCTGGAACCCGGCGACGGCTGGTACAAGCGCGCCCGCATGGCGCGCCAGGAGCCCGAGGCCGACCGCGACTACCCGGTCAAGGCCGACATGGCCGAATGGCTCATCCGCCGGCTCTGCGACCGCGACTTCGACATCACGGCCATGGACGGGCTGGAGCGCGGCCAGTTCGAAGGCCATGCCTTCAGCTTCATCCACCGGCGCTACCTGCAGGGCATGGAGCTGCCCGTGATCCCGGTCATCGTCAACACCTTCGACCCGCCCAACCAACCCACGCCGCGGCGCTGCATCCAGCTCGGCGCGGCCCTGCGCGAGCTGGTCAAGGCCTACCCCGAGGACCTGCGCGTGGGCGTGCTGGCCTCCGGCGGCCTGAGCCACTTCGTGGTGGACGAGGAGCTGGACCACGGAATCATCCAGGCGCTGCGCGAGAAGGACATGGCCTGGCTCGCCGGCCTGGACCCGAAGCAGCTGCAGGCCGGCAGCTCCGAGATCCGCAACTGGCTCATCGCCGCCGAGGCCGTGAAGGAGCTGGACCTGGAGTGGGTGTCCTACGTGCCGGGCTACCGCAGCCCCGCGCTCACGGGCACCGGACTGTGCTTCGCCGCCTGGCGCACCCTGGACTGAGAAACCCATGAGCAACCCTTACGTGCAACGCCTGCGCCGGCTCGACGCCTGCGCGGTGTCCGACGCCCTGGACAAGCTGCGCCTGCCCGGCGTCGTCACCGGGCTGCCGCAGCGCTCGGGCCGCGGGCGCATCGCCGGCCGGGCCGTGACCATGAAGGTTGGCCCCGGAACGCCGCCGCCAGGGCCGCCGCGCCACCTGGGCTGCAGCGCCATCGAGGCTGCGGGACCCGATGACGTGATCGTCGTCGAGCAGCGCAGCGGCATCGAGGCCGGCTGCTGGGGCGGGCTGCTGACGCTCGGCGCCAAGGTGCGCGGCGTCGCCGGCGTGATCGCCGACGGCCCGCTGCGCGACGTGGACGAGGCCGTCGCCTACGAGTTCCCCGTCTTCAGCCGCAGCCTCACCTCGCTGACCGCGCGCGGGCGCGTCGTCGAGCTCGGCACGCAGGTGCCGGTGCAGGTCGGCAGCGTCGAGGTCACGCCCGGCGACTACGTGCTCGCGGACCAGAGCGCCGTCATCTTCATCGCCGAGCGCGACATCGGACGCGTGCTCGAAACGGCGGAAACCATCGTCGCCAGGGAGGCCGCCATGGCCAAGGCCATCGCCGCCGGCACGCCCATCGGCCAGGTCATGGGCGGCAACTACGAACACATGCTCAAGGACTGAACACCATGGAACAGGACAAGAACGTCGCGCGCGCCGCGCGCCTGGACACCGCGACGCTGAGCGACGCGCTCGACAAGCTCGGCCTCAACGGCCAGTGCTACCGCATCAAGCCGCGCGACAACGGCTTTCGCATGGCCGGGCGCGCCTGGACGCTGCTCTACGGCCCGGCCGGCAACCCGGCCGGCACGGTCGGCGACTACATCGACGACGTGCCGCCGGGCAGCGTGGTGGTGCTGGACAACGGCGGCCGCGACAACGCCACCGTCTGGGGCGACATCCTCACCGAGATCGCGCACCGCCGCGGCATCGCCGGCACCGTCATCGACGGCGTGTGCCGCGACGTGGCGATGTGCCTGAAGCTGGGCTACCCGGTGTTCGCCAAGGACCACTGGATGCGCACCGGCAAGGACCGGGTGCAGGTGGAGGCCACCGGCGTGCCCGTGAACATCGGCGACGTGCGCGTGGCCCCGGGCGACCTGCTGCGCGGCGATGCCGACGGCGTGGTCGTGATTCCCAGGGACTTCGAGGACCGCGTGCTGGACACGGCCGAGGGCATCGAGCAGGCCGAGGAGGCCATCCGCGAGGCCGTGCGCGGCGGCATGCGGCTCGACGAGGCCCGCCGCCAGTTCAAGTACCACCAGCTCCAGACCAAGGTGTGAACGACATGGCCGTCCATGAACACGACGCCGCGACCACGACGCGGCTGGACTTCGAGCGTGTCGCGCCGGACGTGGTGGCCGCCGCCCGCGAGCTGCCCACGGCCACGCTGCACGAGGCCGGCGGCAAGATCGGTGCGCTGCCCTCGGCCCTCAAGCCCGTGGGGCGCGCGATGCGCGCCTGCGGTCCGGCGCTGACGGTGCATTCGCCGCCGGGCGACAACCTGTGGCTGCACCGCGCGCTGGCCGTGGCCCGGCCGGGTGACGTGCTGGTGGTGCACGCCAGCGGCGCCTTCGAGCACGGCTACTGGGGCGAGATCATGAGCACCATGGCCCAGGCGCGCGGCCTGGCCGGCCTGGTGATCGACGGCTGCGTGCGCGACGGCGCGCTGCTGGAACAGATCGGCTTCCCGGTGTTCTCGCGCGGCCTGTGCATCCGCGGCACGGGCAAGGACTACGGCGCCATCGGCTGGATCGGCGCGCCGCTGCTCATCGGCGACGTGGCGGTGCACGCCGGAGACCTGGTGGCGGCCGACGGCGACGGCGTGTGCGTGCTGCCGCGCGGGCGCGCCGCCGAGGTGGTGGAGCGCTCGCGCCGGCGCGAGGCCGAGGAGGCCGCGATCCTGCAGCGGCTGCGCGCGGGCGAAAGCACCATGCAGGTCTACGGGTTCCGCTGAGGAGGTCGCCATGAGCCAATCACCCACCGGGCTGCCGCCCGAGCTGGCGATCGAGGGCCGCATCGCCACCATCACGCTGCGCCGGCCCGAGGTCGGCAACCGGCTGGAGCTGGAGGACCTGGAGCTGCTGCGCGCGCAGCTGCGCGAGGTCAACGCAGCACCCGGCGTGCTGGTGCTGCGCCTGCGCGGCCAGGGGCGGCATTTCTGCAGCGGCTTCAACCTGGCACAGGCGGCCGAGCGCGGCGCCGTGGCCGCGGCCGGCGAGTCCTTCGAAGCCCTGGCCGGGGAGATCGAGCAGGCGCGCCCGGTCACGATCGCGGCCATCAACGGCGGCTTCCATGGCGGCGCCACCGACCTGGCGCTGGCCTGCGACTTCCGCATCGGCGTGGCCGAGGCGCGCATGTTCGTGCCGGCGGCGCAGATCGGCATCCTCTTCTATCGCGGCGGCATGGAGCGCTACGTGCAGCGGCTGGGCCTGCGCGTGGCCAAGCGCGTGCTGCTGGCTGGCGAGACGCTGGACGCGGCGCAGATGCTGGCGTGCGGCTTCCTGGACCGGGTGGCCGAGGCCGATGCGCTGGCACCCACGGTGGACGAGTTCAGCCAGCACCTGGCCGGCATGGCGCCGCTGGCGCTGCTGGGCATGAAGAAGCATCTCAACCGCATCGCCGCCGGCACGCTGGACGCCGCCGAGCTGCAACGCGACATCGCGCAGGCCGACGCCTCGCAGGACCAGCGCGAGGGCGTCGCCGCGCGCATGCAGAAACGAAAGCCCGAGTTCCATGGCCGCTGACATCACTTCCTCCGCCGACGGCTACTTCGCGCGCATGCGCCGTGGCGAGCTTGCGCCACCGCCCGTGAGCACCACGCTGGGCGGGCACATCACGGCCGTGGACCTGGAGGCGGGCACGCTCGAATCCGGCTACCACGCCGGCGCGGGCTTCCTGAACCCGGCCGGCCAGGTGCAGGGCGGCATCCTGGGCGCGATGCTCGACGACGTGACGGCCTTCCTCGTCACGGCCACGCTGGCGCCCGGCGAGCACTGCGCCACGCTCAGCCTGAACCTCTCCTTCCTGAAGCCCGCACGCGCTGGCGCGCTGCAGGGCCGCTCGCGGCTGGTGCGCCGCGGCCGCGGGGTCTGCCACGTGGCGGGCGAGCTGCTGCAGGACGGCCAGCTCGTGGCCACCGCCACGGCCGTCTGCACGGTGGTGGCCGGCCGCTGACCGAGCTGCCGCGCGTGGCGCGGCGGCCCAGTTTCCAAGGCGTTCCCGCCTGCCGGGCCTGGCACCCGGCCGGGCGGAGCCTTGCCTTCAAGGGCCTGCATCCGAACGGGCCCGCCTTCAACGACCAGGAGACATCCAGTGAACAAGACCTGCATCACCGCCGCCGTGCTCGCGGCCTGTACCGGCGGCGCCATCGCGCAAAGCAACGTCACGCTCTACGGCGTTGCCGACGCCTATGTGGAATCGGCCCGGATTTCGGGCAAGGGCTCCGTTGCGAAGCTCTCCAACGGCGGCATGCAGCCCTCGCGCTGGGGCATCCGCGGCACGGAGGACCTGGGCGACGGGCTCAAGGCGACCTTCGTGCTGGAGAGCGGCTTCTCGCTGGACACCGGCACCTCGCTGCAGGGTGGGCGGCTGTTCGGGCGCCAGGCCTACGTGTCGCTGTACTCGCCGCGCGCCGGCGAGATCCGGCTGGGGCGCCAGTACGCGCCCATCCACTACTCGATGGTGTTCAGCGACGTCGATCCCTTCTCGGCCTTCTCGCCGGTGCTGTCGATGTACGTCTCCAACGGCGACCAGAGCCGCCAGGACAACCAGGTGAGCTACTGGACGCCGTCCTTCGGCGGCTTCAGCGCCATGGTGGCCGTGGCCGCGGGCGAAAACGCCGCCACCGCGCCCAGCGTGGCCACGCCCTGGGTGGCCGCCGGCACGATGAAGCGCAACGTCGGCGGGCTGCTGCGCTACCAGGGCGGCGCCCTGGACGCCACGGTGGCCTACCACCAGGGCGGCCAGGCCACGGCCGCGGGCGACGTGGACCAGAAGGCCTTCAACGTCGGGGCCACCTACAACCTCAACGGCTACGTGCTGGGCGGCAACTTCTGGGAGCACCGCAACGAGCTGGCCAGCGGCGCCACGCCCAAGACGCGCGGCCTGGTGCTGGGCGTGAAGGTGCCGATCTCGACCGCCTGGAGCGCGGTGGCGCAGGTGGCGCGGGTGGAGGACAACGGCCTGGCCTACGCCACCGGCGCGGCCAAGGCCGAGGGCCGCAATACCTACCTCAACGTCGGCGTGAACTACCGGCTGTCCAAGCGCACGGACGTGTACCTGCGCTACGCGCGCATCGAGGACGACAACGGCGGCTACAACGGCCGCGCCACCACGGCGCTGTACGGCATCTTCGGCCCCGGCAACACGCTGCCGGCCGGGGGCTCGGCCAGCTCGCTGGGCTTGGGCGTGCGGCACGTGTTCTGAGGCGGTCCGGGGTTTCCGGGGAAGCCGTGGCCTGAGCGCTGCGGCTGCTTGCGGCGCTGGTGCTGCTCACCAGCGCCGCCTTTTCGTGCGCCTACTCGGGCTCGATGCCCGCCGCCTTGACCAGCCGGCCGCGCGTGGCGAGCTCCTCGCGCACCAGCTCGGCCAGCGCCTGCGGCGTGCCGCCGGACGGCACCAGGCCGGCCTGCTCCAGGGCCGAGCGCACGGCGTCCTCCGCCAGGGCCTTGTTGATCTCGGCCTGGAGGCGGCCCTGGATCGGGCCGGGCAGACCGGCCGGTGCGAACAGGCCCAGCCAGCCCGCGAGCGCGTAGCCGGGCAGCGTCTCGCCGATGGCCGGCACCTGGGGCAGGCCGCCATGGCGCTGGGCCTGCGTCACGGCCAGTACGCGGACCTGTCCGTTCTGGATGTAGGGCAGCGCGGTGGCGAGGCTGGCGAACAGCACGTTGATGGAGCCGCCCAGCAGGTCGGCCATGGCCGGCGCGCCACCCTTGTAGGGCACGTGGACCATCGCGATGCCGGCCCGCTCGTTGAGCAGCTCGCCGGCCAGGTGATGCGGGGTGCCGATGCCCGAGCTGCCGTAGCTCAGCGTGCGCGGATGCGCCTTGGCGTACCGGACCAGCTCGGCCACGCTGTGCACGGGCAGGGAGGGATGGACCACCAGCACGATCGGGTTGATGGCCGCCAGGGCCAGCGGCGTGAACTGGCGCAGCGGGTCATAGGGGAACTTGCGGGCGAGATGCAGGTTGGTGGCCTGGGTGGCATCCGTGCCCAGCAGCAGCGTGTAGCCGTCCGCGGGCGCCTTGGCGACCATGTCGGCCCCCAGCGTGCCGCCGGCACCGGCGCGGTTGTCGATCACCACCGGCTGTCCCAGCGCCTGTGCCAGCGGCCTGGCCAGCACCCGGGCGAGCTGATCCGCCGCGGCGCCGGGGGCATAGGGCACCACGAGGCGGACAGGGTGGTCCGGGTAGCCCTGTGCCCGTGCGCCGCGGGCGGCCAGCCACGGCAGCCCTCCCAGCAGCACCAGGACGCCTCGACGGTGCAGCCTTGTCGAACTCATGTGCGCCTTTCGTGCAAAACGGCGACAGCGCCGTCGCTGCCGCGGAGACCCCGGGCGCGACGGCGCATGCGTATGGAGGAAGAGGAGGGTGCAGTGTGGCCCGCCGCCCGCGCCCCTCAGTGCGCCAGGAAGTCCAGCACCATGCGGTTGAACTTGTCGGCGTGCTCCCACTGGGCCCAGTGGCCGCAGCGGCTGAAGACGTGCAGCTCGGCGTTCTGCAGCCCCGCCACCAGGCGCAGGCCCGTGTCCAGCGGCACGAAGCGGTCGTCGCGGCCCCAGATCACCAGCGCCGGCGCGGCGATCTCGCCCAGGCGGTGGCCCACATCGGGGAACTGCTTCGGGTTCGCCTCGGCGCTCTTGACGAAGTTTTCCAGGTGCTCGCGCCGGGTGAGCATGTTGTCCAGGCGCGCCTGGAACAGCTCTTCCGTGAGGCTGCTCGTGTCGTACACGAACACGCTCATCATCCGCTTGAGGTTCTCGATGGTGGGCTGGCGGTACAGCGCGCCGATGAGCTTGATGCCCTCGGTGGGCATGGGCACGAAGGAGCTCACGCCGCCGGTGCCGCCGCCCATGAGGATCAGCTTGCCCACGCGTGCGGGGTTGGCGAGCGCGAAGGCCACGGCGCTGTGCCCGCCCATGGAGTTGCCGACGAGGTGGGCCTTCTCCAGGCCGATGGCGTCCATCAGCCCCTTGAGCGCGCGCGCATTGAGCTCGGAGCGCGAGCCGGTGCACACGATGGGGTCGCTCTTGCTCCAGCCCGGGCAGTCCATGAGGATCACGCGGTAGCCGGCCGCCACCAGCGGCTCGATGTTGCGGTTGAAATTGGCCCAGCCGCTGGCGCCGGGGCCCGAGCCGTGCAGCATGACGACGGTCTCGTCGCCGCGGCCGCAGTCGTTGTAGTGGAGCTGGAGATCGAGGTCGCCTTCCTGGATGCGCACGAAGCGGCTGGTGGAGGCCTCGGTGATGGGGGTGCTTGCTTGGGTCATGGCTGCTGAGTCTGCAATGGGTTGAACGGAAGGCGGCTCATTCCAGTTCTGTTTTAAGAGTGAAGTAAATCCCGTTCGGGCTGAGCCTGTCGAAGCCCCCGGCGCAGCCGGCCCACAGGCCCTTCGACAAGCTCAGGGCGAACGGTGATCTTTCACTGACGAC
>JAEYPG010000494.1 GCA_023410975.1 Pseudomonadota bacterium | reverse complement strand
GTGTCGCGGTGCCGGCTGCAAGTGCGGCCTCCATGGCCGCGGGCGCCGGCGACCTGGCACAGGGCGCTCCGGCCGCGGGCAGCAGCCGCACGCAGGCCGCACCGGGCGGCGATACGCCGTCCAAGGCAGCCCAGGACGGCAAGGAGACTTCGGCCACCGCGCTGAGCAGTGCCGAGCGCACCTTCGTGCAGACGGCCGCGGGGCTGGGCCTGTACGAAATGGCCGCTGCCAAGATGGGCCAGGACCGCGCCAAGAGCCCGGCCGTGAAGGACTTTGCCCAGCACATCGAGCGCGACCACGCCAAGGCGCAGGAGCAGCTGCAACGGCTGGCGGCTCAGCGCCGCATCGAGCTGCCGCAGCAAATGCCCAGCGATCGCCAGCGCGTGATCGAGCGCCTGGAGCGGACCGAGCCCTTCGACACCGCCTTCGTCAACACCGTGGGCGTGCAGGACCACCGCAGCAGCATCGAGCGCTTCGAGAAGGCCGCCCGCGACGCCAAGGACCCGGCGCTCAAGGCCTGGATCCAGCAGACCCTGACTTCGCTGCGCGAGCACTTGGCGCAAGCCCGCAAGCTGCCCGGAGCGAACAGCCGCTGAGCCGAGGCGCTACGCCATGTCCGCCCTGCCGCAGCAGCCGCCCGACGAGCCGCTGCCCGCGGGACTGGTCTGGGTGAGCGACACCCTGCCCGGGCTGCGGCGCGAGCGCCGCGGCGATGCCTTCGTCTACCTCGACCCGCAGGGGCGCGAGCTCACCGATGAGCGGCGGCTGCAGCAGATCCGCAAGCTCGCCATCCCGCCGGCCTACACCGACGTGTGGATCTGCCCACGGCCCAACGGGCACCTGCAGGCCACCGGACGCGACGCGCGCGGGCGCAAGCAGTACCGCTACCACCCCGACTTCCGCGCCCACCGCGAGGACCACAAGTTCGAGCGCCTGCGCGAGTTCGGCCAGGCCCTGCCGCGCATCCGCGCCCGCGTGGCGGCAGACCTCAAGGCCAGCACCCGCGCCGGCCCCTCGCGCACGCTGGTGCTCGCCACCCTCGTGCGGCTGCTCGACACCACGGTCATGCGCGTGGGCAACGACGAGTACGCGCGCGGCAACCGCTCCTACGGACTGACCACGCTGCGACGCCGCCACGCCGGGCTGCGCGGCAACCAGCTCCGGCTGCGCTTTCGCGGCAAGCACGGCGTGCTGCACGAGGTGGCTCTGGACGACCCGCAGGTGGCGCGCGTGGTGCGCCGCTGCCAGCAGCTGCCCGGCCAGGAGCTGTTCCATTACATGGGCGAGGACGGCGCGACCCATGCCGTGGGATCGTCCGAAGTCAACGACTACCTGGAAGAGGCCGCGGGCGAGCGCTTCACGGCCAAGGACTTCCGCACCTGGCACGGCAGCGTGCAGGCGCTGGAGCTGATGCGCGTGGCCTGCCGCGAGTGCGAAGGCGCCCCCAGGCTGACCCCGGTGATTACCGAGGTGGCGCGCAGGCTGGGCAACACGCCCGCCGTCTGCCGCAAGGCTTACGTGCATCCGGCCGTGCTCGCGCTGGCCGAGGACGAGCAGGCCGCCGCCACGCTGTGCAGGCGGCTGGGCGAGTCGGTGCGCGCCCATGGCGGGCTGCAGGCCGATGAGTGGCGGCTGCTGCGCTTTCTGGAGCATCCGCGCGGCGAAGGCCGGCAGCCGCGCGGGCGGCACCCCAACATGGTTGCATCCGCATCCTCTGCAGCCCCTGCAGCCGCACGCTGAAGGCACATGCCTTGCCTGGGCGGGGGGTCCTTGCTGACCCTCTCGAAGTGCAGACTCCCCCCACCTCCCCGCCTGCCGCCTCCTCCTTCGCCGCCCCGCACGAGGCTGTCAATACCGCAGCCATCCCCCTTCCGCCCCGGGAAATTTCCGAGGTCAACCAGGAAGTTGCGCAGTCACCAAAAATATGTGCTCGCGCACAGGTCGTGTCGCGAGCCGCTGAATTGCCGCGTCCGCGGGTGTTCACCAACGGCGTGTTCGACCTGCTGCATCGCGGCCACGTCGAATGCCTGCAGCAGGCGCGCGCGCTGGGCGGTTCGCTGATCGTCGGCCTCAACAGCGACGCCTCGGTCCGCTCGCTGCACAAGGGGCCGGAGCGCCCGCTGAATTCCGAAGCCGACCGCGCCTGCGTGCTGGCGGCGCTGGAATGCGTGTCGCTGGTGGTGGTGTTCGAGGAGAGCACGCCGCTGGCGCTGCTGGAGGCGCTGCAGCCGGAGATCTACGTCAAGGGCGGCGACTACGACGTGCAGCGCCTGCCCGAGGCCGCGCTGATGGCGCGCTGGGGCGGCCGCGCGCTGGCGCTGCCCTACCTGGCGGGGCGCTCCACCACGGCGCTGGTGCAGCGCATGAGGGCCGCGCCGTGAGCGGGGCTCCTCCGTCCCGCCAGTCCGGCGCAGCCCTGCGCCCGGCGGCGTTCCTGGACCGCGACGGCGTGCTCAACGAGGACCGCGGCTACGTGCACCGCGCCGAGGATTTCCAGCTCCTGCCCGGCGTGGTGCAGGCGCTGCAGCTGCTCTCGCGCGAGTACGTGCTGGTGGTGGTGACGAACCAGTCCGGCATCGCGCGCGGCTACTACACCGAGGCACAGCACCACGCGCTGGGCGAGCACCTGCGCGC
>JAEYPG010000485.1 GCA_023410975.1 Pseudomonadota bacterium | reverse complement strand
CGGCTGCATGGCCAGGCTTTGAGCTGATGCGGCGTTGTGAGGACCCTTACCAGACCGGGTTGCATGGGCTGCGCTCGTGTGTGTCAGGTATTTCATCAATGTCTCCTGTTCCTGGCTCTGTGCCGTCTCTGGTCCATGGAAGGCTATATGTCGACTCTATTTGTTATTGCTCTTGAGGAAGCGACTTATTCTTGTAGGTTCAATAAGAGATGCTTGTTTGCATGAAGATGGAGGACGAACTATCCCCTGCGCTGATTTGCCTCGGCGCACCGGTGGATTGATTGGAATCGAGTTTGCCGGCGGCTATGCTTGGCAGGGCAAGGCAAAGAATTTTTCCACGGCCTCGTTCATTTTTCGCTCCCTGTGAATGACGATATGGAACGAGCGTTGAATGGTTGGCAGCTCCGTGGTCATTTCAACGAGGCTGCCCGCCTGGAGCTGCTCTTCTATCAACAGCCGGGAGAGGCAGCTGACGCCTAATCCCAGGACGACCGACTGCTTGATAGCCTCCGAGCTTCCAAGGACACGCGAGTTTCCAACGGGGCCCAGATGACTCAAAAGGGCATCCTGAACAGCGTCGCGGGTACCTGAGCCTTCCTCACGTACGAGCCACGTGGCCTTCTTGAGTGTTGGCAAGTCGAGCTTACGGCCAGTCGTACGCTGAGCAATTGCCAACGGGTGATGCCGAGCTGCAACGACGACCAGTTCGTCGTTCTTCCAGTATCGAAGGGACACACCAGGCGTATTGCAGGGACCTTCGATGACACCCGCATCAACCTTGAATTCACATACTGCGCGCACGACTTCCGAGGTATTGCCGATATGTACGTCGACCTGCTTCGTCGGTTCGATTTCTGCATACTGCGCCAACAGTCTTGGCACAAGGCAGTTGCCAATCGTCGTACTCGCCGCAATCTTGAGGTGGCTGGCTGGAGTGCCATGAAAGTCCGTCTCAATGCAGTGAGCAAGATTCAATATATCTGTGGCACGCAAGGTCAAAGCCCTGCCGACTGCGTTGAGAACGAGCTTTTTCCCAATGCGGTCAAACAGTTGATATCCCAGTGCCGATTCCAGGTCATTAAGGGCTGCACTGACAGCCGACTGTGACAACGCAACGTCTTCGGCAGCACTGGCGGTTGAGCCGGAACGGGCCACCGCCGAGAAGATTTCCATTTGTCGGAGCGTGAAGCGCAGAGCGGCCATAGACTATTAACCGCTCACCGCCATTCGCGCCCTGGGCGGCTTGGCGACGGTGCGCTTCCCTTGAGAAGAAGCCGTCCGCAACGCTTCCAACAGCATCTGTGAAAGATGGGCGCGAGGGCTGTTGCGCGGGACGAGGATGCCGAGACAGCGCGTCAGCGGTGGATCGCCGAACGGGCTGGTACGAACGCTCTTGGGAAACTCGTTTTCCACCTCGCGCGAAGGAACGACCGAGGACCCCAACCCGTTGGCCACCATCGCAATCACGCCTTCGAGCGTGTCGATTTCCATCATGGAGCGCACAGCGATGTTGCGGCGAACGATTTCCTGTTGAATTTGGAACCCGACACGTGCGGACCGGTTGAAGCGCACATAGGGTGTGTTTTCAAGCACTTCCTTGTCGGTGCCGGGCTTGGTGGTGCAATGCGTGATCACCACCAATGACTCCTCGACGAAGGGATGGAAATCAAGGTCTTCTCGCGGGCCTTCGGGCTGCGTGATGATTGCCGCGTCCAACTGCCGATGGAAAACGGCCTTCTCCAGGTCATGGCTCAGACCAGTCGTCAAAAGGATGTCGAGGCGCTGCCCAGCCTCCTGCATATGCTTGAGTGCCAAGGGCAGCACGCCCGAAACGCACGTATGGACGGCCCCGAGCTTGAGCAGCCCGCCCGAGGCGTCCTTTTTAAAGGCCTCGCTCATGCTTTCCCAATGGGCAATCAATTCCCGGGCCCGGTGCGTGAAGTCCAGTCCCGCTTCCGTGAGCACGGGCGGCCGTCGGCTGCGATCGAAGAGCGTCGTGTTGAGCTCTTCCACCAACGTCCTTATTTGCGTGCTCACGGCAGACAGCGACAGGCCGAGCGCGACGCCCGCTTCGGCAAAGCTGCCTCGATCGGCGACAGCGATCAACGTGTAGAGGGTCTTGATGTCCATGGGTGGGCCTGCTTGCGTGGGACTTGACAGACCGGTAGCGTAAGGGCTGCTGTTACAGCTTGAGCAGGCGTCTTGCGTTACCCCCCATCACCTTCTCCAGGTTGGCGGGCTTGATCGGCAGTTGCTCGAACCACGCCTTGTAGTCCTTGACGGGACAGAACGGGAACGAGCTAGCGTAGAGCATCCGGTCGGCAAGGAACGTGTCGGCGGCTTCCACGTACTCCTCCCACCCTGGCATCCGAGAAAAGTACATGTCCGGAGACAGGTACAGGTTGGGGCGGCGGAACGCGATGTGGAGGATCTGCGTGACCCAGGGCCAGCCACCATGCGCGACGACGACGTCGAGCTTCGGGAAATCGGCCAGCACGCGGTCGGTGCGAATGGGGTCCGAGTAGCTCAGATCCGGGCCGGCCGTCCCTCCCACCATCATGATGATGGGAATCCCGCGGTCCTCGCAGTGCCCATAAATGGGATAGAGGCGCCGGTCGTCCGCGTACATCGGCACGGGGTATGAGCCCGGCTCGATGTTGATGAGCTTGAACCCACTCTCGATGGCCGCATCGATGGTCTTGAACGCACCGGTCCTGGAGGTCGGGTCGATCGACGCAGCGCCGATGAAGCGCTGCGGGAAGTCCGCGACGATCTGCCGGACATCCTCGTTCGAGACACTGCCCAGCACGCCGGCGAGCCGGCCGACGACCACGCCCTTGTCGACGCCGGCCGCATCCATCTCTTGCATGAGCAAGTCCATGGACTGCTGTTGCGCCGCCACCGAGGGCTCGAATCCCACGGTGCGCGTGAAGCCGTCACGACGCTCCCCGGCTGCGTACATCAGCGTGTCGAGGAAGCCGCCCAGCGGAGGCCGAATCCGAAAGTCGATGATCATCAGTGGTTCCTTTTCAAGAGTGGTGCGTGCGGGCCTGGCGTCGTGGCCGACCTACATCACTTCGTTCTTGCGGTCGTCCGTTTCGCCATAGCGGTGCAGGGCGGGGGGCTTCAGCCCGGCGTAGAGCTTCTCGATGCCGGCGTTGATTTCCTCGCCATGTTGGGCAAACAGCGAGTTGCCTTGCAGATCGCTCTCGACGATGAACGGACCGAAGTTTTCCACTTCAAACATCCACATCGCCTGCGCGATGCCCAGTTCGTCGAGCCAGTGGACGTCCTGCACACGCTTGATGCCGCGTCCGAGCAGCGCACCCGTGCCGTAGCCCACCGTCGTGAGGTAAATGGCCCCGCCCGGGGCCAGGACCTTCTTGTAGTCCTCGGCGGGCATGCCGCCCTTGCCGATGAAGATGCGGCAGCCTGCACGCTCGATCCACTTGGGGATCCACTTGGAGAAGCGGAAGCTCGCGGTGGCCGTCACGGCACCCACGTTGTAGCCACCTTCGTTGTCCGGTGCGGCTGCAGGAGAGCAGTGGAAATTCACGTTGCTGACCGCGGCAAGGTCCAGTGGCAGCGGCAGGCCCTCGTCGAGCACCTTCTTGTAGACGCCTTCGCGGGCGGTGTAGACCACGCCGGTGAGATAGACGGCTGATCCGAGCTCGAGCTTCGAGATGTCCTCGGTCGAGGCGGGAACATTCAGGTGGAATACCTTCAGTTCGTCGTCAGTTCGCTGTTCTTCCATTCGATCGTCTCCCGGCGCATGTAGGGGGTGAACCATTGGGGGTCCGTGCGGTACTCGATCCGGCCGTCGGCGTGGATGCGGGCCGTGGCACGGCGTGAGGACAGGCAGAACGTGTGGATGCTGATGGGCATTCCGCCCGTGTGCGTGTGGCCCACTTCGATGTGGCAGTCCACGACCATCGATGAGCCCACGAATCCCATCGCACCCATGCCGATGGAATTGCCCAGCTTCATCAGCTCGAGCTCCAACTTGGCGATGCCCGGGTCCGGATTGCGGTCACCCACGGTGCGCAAGCACGCGGCCTGCTTGCCCAGTTGCATGCAGGTGTCCTTGGAGCCGCCCAGACCGATGCCGACGATGGCGGGCTGGCAGGCCAGGCCGCGCTTTCCGAATGCGATGAGCGTATCCAGCACGAAGCGCTTGATGCCGTCGACGCCGTCCCCAGGGAACAGCATGCGGTAGTCGGTGCCAAACAGCCCGCCCTTGTGCACCGTGGTGATGTCGATCCAGTCGGCATCAGGCTCGAAGGACCATTCGATCTCGGGCGAGTTGATGCCCACGTTGTTGTTGTTGTCGGTGCGCCATAGAGGGTGGACCCGGTTCGGGCGCAGCGGGATGGCTTGCGTGGCTTCGGCGGTCGCCTGGCGCAAGGCGCGCTCCACCGCAACGAAGCCATGCTGGACCGACGCATCGTTGCCAACCTTGACGTAGTAGCGCGGCAGCCCGGTGTCGGCGCACATCGGGCGGCGGTCCTTGTCGGCAGCCTCCCAGTTGTCCTGCATGGCACGGATCACGAAGCGCGGCAGCTTGCCCGTTTCGGTCCTTTGCAGATTCTCGATGCCTTTCTTGTAGTCCGGCGGAATCTCGATGGCGGCGCGCTTCATGATCTCGAGCGCAGCCTCCTCGACTCGACTGATAGGGATCTTCATCTGGCCTTTCCTTTACGCTGCAACTTTGGGAGGTTGGCCGGCTTCGCCGGTGATGAGTGAAGTGCCTGGGCGCACGATGTCGAACTTGACAGGAACCATTTCCAGCTTGATGTCCTCCCCCTGCGCACTGACCCGGGTGTAGCAGCTCGTGTGCAAGTCACCGGGCTCAGGAAAGTCCTCGCGGAAGTGCGCACCACGGCTGTTTTCGCGGGCCAGCGCCGATACGGTGATGACCTTGGAGATATCGACCAGGCTCTGCAGGTTCTGCCAGTCGTGCCACGTCACGTTGTAGCGGCGGTCGCCGTCAGCCACGCCGATGTCCAGAAGCGCTGCCCGGTGCGAGGCAATGGACTGGAGGCCCCGCTCCATGGCCGCCCGGTGCCGCAGCACGCCCACGTCGTCCCACATGGTCTGCGACAGCGCGTCGCGCAGCTCGTGGATGGCACCCTGGCGACGAGAGAACGGGTACTCCGCACGCTCGATGCCGCGCTGGATCACGCGCTTGTCCGGGTCGCGCCACCGGCCGGACTTGATCACGTAGGAAGCCATGGAGTCGCCGGCGATGCCACCGAACACCGTGGAGTTGGCAACACCGTTGCCGCCCAGTCGGTTGGCTCCGTGGACGCCGCCGCAATCCTCGCCGGCGGCGAACAACCCCGGCGAGGCCGTCGAGCAGTCGACGTCGAACTCGACGCCGCCCATGAGGTAGTGCGCGGTGGGCACAACCTCCACGCGGCCCCCGGCAAGATCGAAGCCGCAGTCCTTGCAGCGATTGACCATGCCAGGGAAGGTCTTGGCCACCTTCTCGGGCCCCAGATGGCTCATCTGGATGTAGATGCCGCCCATGGGACCGGTGCGCCCGGCGCGCATCTCGGCGTAGATGCCGCGGCTCACCACGTCGCGCGTGGCGCGTTCGCCCCGCTTGTCGTAGTTGGTCATGAAGCGCTCGCCCTTGCCGTTGATGAGGTAGCCGCCGGCGCCGCGCAGTCCCTCCTCCAGCACCGTTCCGGTCATGCGCGTGTCGGGCCCGCCGAGCAAGCCGGTCGGGTGGAACTGCACCATCTCCATGTCGCGCAGCTTGAGCCCATAGCGCAGCGCCATGGCCAGGCCGTCGCAGGTCTTGTCGCCCGAGGGCGTGTGGTAGCGGTACATGGTGGGACCCGCCCCGGTGGCCAGCAGCACGGCCTTTGCCTGCACGAACCGGTAGACGCCACGGCGCATGTCGATGAACAGCACGCCGGCGATACCCGAGCCATCACTGGCAGGGATGAGCTCGATGGCGCGGTGCTCCTCCATCTCCTCGACGTCGAGCGCACGCACCTGCTCCATCAGCCGGTTGATGATCTCGATGCCGGTGAGGTCGGCCTTGTGCACGGTGCGGTCGAAGCTCTGGCCGGCAAAGGCCTTCTGGTGCAACGTGCCGTCGGGGTTGCGGTCGAAGAAGCAGCCGATCTCGTTCTCAAGCTCGCGCACACGCTCGACGGCGCCTTCGACCAGCCTCCACGCCAAGTCCTGCCTGGGCAGCCACTTGCCGCCCTCGATGGTGTCCATGAAGTGGCGTTCCACCGAATCGCCCGCGGACAGCGCGACGTTGTAGCCGCCCTGAACCATGCGCGTGCAACCGCACTTGCCCAGCAGGCCTTTGACCGCCACCGACACCCGCAGTGCCGGATTGGCCTTCTTGGCGTGCAACGCGGCGAACAACCCCGCTCCGCCCGTGCCCAGGATAAGGATGTCGGTCTTGTGTTGCTCGACGTTCATTTACATCACCACCCGCACTAGAAAAATCAGACCGATGGACAGGGATACCGCACCACCCCAACTGATCCACGACAGTCGCGCATCGCGTGTCGTGCTCCACGGCAGCAGCTCCAGCGCCAGCAGCCGCAATCCGAAGCACATGTGGATGGACAGCAGCAGCACCAGACCCCACTCGCCGAACTTGGCAGCCCCCATGTCGGCGAACTTCAGGAACTGGTCCAGCCGCTGGCTGTCCTCCAGCGCCAAGCCCAGCACGTAAAAGTGCGCAGGCAGGAACAGGCCCAGCATGAGTCCCGACAGGCGGTGCCCGAGGAATGCCCAGTAGGCCTTGTGATTTCTTGGTGACTTCATGACCACCGACCCCCAACTGCCATGACGGCGCGCAGTCCCATGGCCAGCAGCACCAGAGCGAAGAGCACGCAAATACCCGTGGCGGTACGCCGCTCAAGGCGTCCCCACTCGATGAGGATGTTTCTCATGCCGATGGGCACGTGAATGCCAACGCTCACGACAAACAGCGAGTAGAACGCGATCCACCACAGGTTCCCCTGGGTGCGCCCGAGAACCTCTGCAGCCGTCAGGCCACCTCGAATCGCGTACAGGATCACGGCGAGATGCACGAGAACGAAGGGCGCCATCACCATCGCCGAGAGGCGTTGAAGCGCGAACAGACGCTGCTCCATCGTCAGCCTCCCTTGAGGAACAGCATCAAGGCGTTTTTCTTGAGCCCTGCGATGCTGCCTGTGGGGCTCAGGCTGACAGGGCAATGCGTCATGCAACTGCCCTGGCTGTGACAGGAGTTGCAGCCGCTGCCCGAAGTGGCCTTGCGCAGCACATCCTTCGTGTTCGCATGGCGTTCGTCATTGAAAAGGGTCCAGGCCCGGTTCAGCGCCGCTGGTCCCAGGTACTCCTTGTCCCACGACACCACGTCGCACGAGGCATAGCAAACGCCACAGTTGATGCACTCGATGGCAGCGTCGGCCTTCTTTCGCTTGCTGCTCTGAGGCGAGACGTTGGCTGGTGGGTCATTGCGCGTTGCCGTACCCACGAAGGTGTTGCCGGCCTTCTTCCATTTCTGGAAGAACTCGGACATGTCGACGACGAGATCCTTGATCCGCGGCATGTTGCGCAGCGGCTCGATCACGATCACGCCGCCTTCCTGGACCTGGCTCACGTGGGTTCTGCATGTCCAGCGCGGCTTGCCGTTGACCGTCATGGCACAGGAGCCACAGACACCGACCCGGCAGGCGAAGCGGTATGCAAGTGCGGGCTCGAGCGTGCGCTGTACCTCGGTGACGACGTCAAGCACCGTCTGGTTTTCGCGCCAGGGTACGGAATACGTCGCGTAGTTGTCCGGACCGGCGCCCCGGTCGATACGCACGGTCAGCGTGCGCTGCAGACTTTGTTGATTCGTTTCCATCGTAGGTTGCCTCTCTCTTCCCCTTCAGTGCGCCATGGCGGCAGAACCAGCCCGGTCGACAGCCGGCAAAGGCGGGCAGTCGATGGCAACGTCGAGGCAAGCGGTCAGACCGCTGGCCATGGCGGCGCGTGTCGCGGGCCTGCTCTGGATCGCCTTGCGTGCCCCGTTGCCAAAGCCACCCGTTGCCTTCACAACGCCATGGCGCGCGAATCGGCTCGCGGCACCGATGCATGCGCCTTGGCGCCGGATGGTTTCGTTGCTCAGGGGACTAACAGTTGTGCTCATGCCGCGCTCCTGCGGGGCGTGGGTGATGAGGTGAGCTCCAAGCATGGTTCTCCTTAATTCGACCGGTACTGCAAGTGCGCCAGGTCGATCTCGTGACATGGAGACAGCTTATAACTTCTAAAAAAGTAGATCAATGAAAAATTGATGTAGAAAATCAGAAGCTAGGGAAAACGAGTACACGCGGCTCCTTTCATGGACAAAGCGCCGTTTGGCGTAGGCGAGGCCGCTGTAAGGCGCAGCGAGCTCCTGTGGGCATGGAGGTCTGGCCTGCAAGGAGGACCAATCTCTGCTGCCTACATCCTTGCGCGGGCCGCGATTTCCAGGAGTCGCACGTCAAGACGGGCGTTCGGCCGGTTGCTTGCGCACGTGGTCGGCCTCGAGCGCGGAACGGGGCCAGTACGGCTCGGTTCGGCGGCCACAACGCCTGTCCCAGACCTCTCGTGTTCCTCACTGCGGCCACGGCCCTGCGCCGGCCTTCACAGGCCGGCGTCAGGAGCGGCCAGGATCACGACCGAGGTGATGCGGTTGCCGAACCCAAGCCCTGACGTGTTGGAGGCTGGAAGAGGAGAGCTATCGCCCAGGCTGGTGGAGCGGCGCATCGCAGCGACGCAGCTGCTGGCGCAGGTGGCCTACGAAACACTGCACTGCGCGTGGTACCTGCGTACCACTGTGGGGACGAATCGCGTAGACATGATCGCCAAAGAAGCCGGCCGGTCTGCATTGCGGCAGCAGAGGCAACAAACGGCCCTCACGCAACGCCTCAGCGCATGAAAAATCGGGCAGCAACCCGATGCCCAAACCGGCGAGTACCGCCTCGCGCAGCAATTCGGTGCTGTTGGCCTTGAACGGGCCGCTCACTGGAACGTCGACCCGCTCGACTTGCTTGCGTGGAAGCTGACGGTCGAAGCTCCAGCGCTGCATACCGCCGCCGCGGAGATACGGCAGACAGTGGTGGGTCGCCAGCTCCGAAGGATGCACGGGAGTGCCATGGCGCTTGAGGTAATCGGCGCTGGCGACCAACCAGGCGCGCGTCTCGCACAACGCTCCGCGTGGCGGCCAGCACCGTCAGCGGATGCAGATCGGATAGAACGGGGGACAGCAGGCGCTCGGTCTCGGTCATGGCGGATTCTGGTTGATTGCCAATCGGTTCATTGCCAATCGCCCCTATCGTTCCAATTCATAAACAATGCAGTTAGCAGTTCGGCATTGTGGTGGGTAAGCACGCTGCCTAGACTTGCGACTGTCCACTTCACCCTTGCGAGGATCAGCACCATGGGCGCTTCCGAACTGATCAAGAATGTTGTTTCTACAACGGTTGGCCACTGGATCGGCGGCCGGGCCGTCACCGAGGGCGCGCAGCGCCAGGACGTGTTCAACCCCGCCACCGGCGCCGTGGCGCGCCAGGTGCTGCTGGGCGGCGCCGACGAGGTGGCGGCGGCCGTGGCGGCGGCGAAGGCGGCGCCGGCCTGGGCCGACACGCCCCCGCTGCGCCGCGCGCGCATCCTCAACAAGTTCCTGGCGCTGATGAACGAGCACCGCGACACGCTGGCGGCGCTGATCACGGCCGAGCACGGCAAGGTGTTCAGCGACGCGCAGGGCGAGGTCACGCGCGGCATCGAGGTCGTGGAGTTCGCCTGCGGCATCCCGCAGCTGCTCAAGGGCGACTTCAGCGACCAGGTCTCCACCGGCATCGACAACTGGACGCTGCGCCAGCCGCTGGGCGTGGTCGCCGGCATCACGCCCTTCAACTTCCCGTGCATGGTGCCGTGCTGGATGTTCCCGGTGGCGCTGGCCTGCGGCAACCCGTTCATCCTCAAGCCCAGCGAGCGCGACCCCTCGGCGTCGCTCTTCATGGCCGAGCTGCTCAAGCAGGCCGGGCTGCCCGACGGCGTGTTCAGCGTCGTGCAGGGCGGCAAGGCCGCGGTGGACGCGCTGCTGGAGCACCCGGACGTCAAGGCGGTGAGCTTCGTCGGCAGCACGCCCATCGCCCAGTACATCTACGAAACGGGCGCCCACCACGGCAAGCGCGTGCAGGCGCTGGGCGGCGCCAAGAACCACCTGGTGGTGATGCCCGACGCCGACCTGGACCAGGCGGTGGACGCGCTCATCGGCGCGGCCTACGGCTCCGCCGGCGAGCGCTGCATGGCGATCTCGGTGGCGGTGCTGGTGGGCGACGTGGCCGACCGGATCGTGCCGAAGCTGGCCGAGCGCGCCAAGGCGCTCAAGGTCAAGAACGGCATGGAGGCGGACGCGGAGATGGGCCCGATCGTCACGCGCCAGGCGCTGGAGCGCATCGAGGGCTTCATCGCCACGGGCGTGGAAGAAGGCGCCACCCTGGTGGTTGATGGCCGCAACTACAAGGTGGACGGACACGAGAACGGCTTCTTCACCGGCGGGACCTTGTTCGACCACGTGACGCCCGAGATGCGGATCTACAAGGAAGAGATCTTCGGCCCGGTGCTCTCCTGCGTGCGGGTGAAGGATTTCGCGCAGGCCGTGGCGCTGGTGAACGCGCACGAGTTCGGCAACGGCGTGGCCTGCTACACCAGCGACGGCAACGTGGCGCGCGAGTTCGGCCGCCGTATCGAGGTGGGCATGGTGGGCATCAACGTGCCCATCCCCGTGCCCATGGCCTGGCAGGGCTTCGGCGGCTGGAAGAAGAGCCTGTTCGGCGACATGCACGCCTACGGCGAGGAAGGCGTGCGCTTCTACACGCGGCAGAAGTCCATCATGCAGCGCTGGCCCGCGAGCATCGGCAAGGG
>JAEYPG010000360.1 GCA_023410975.1 Pseudomonadota bacterium | reverse complement strand
GCCGCGCGCTGGGGGTCCGGCTGGGCGCCACGGACCTGCGCGCCGCCGCGGGCCAGCGTCCCGGCTTCGGGATTGGCGGCGGCAGCGCCATTGCTCCCGGCGGCAACTACGACGCGGTGGGCGCCGCCACGGGGCAGGGCGCCACCGCCGCCTACGCTGACAGCCGCTTCGTCAGCCTGCCGGCCAACACCGGGGCGCTGGGCACGACGGCGCCGGCCGCCACCTTCGCGCTGACGCTCTTCAGCCCGTCGGCGCACCGCTTCCTCAACCTGGAGCTCTCGGCGCTGGAGGCCGACGGGCGCGGGCGCGTGGTCTCCAGCCCGCGCGTGCTCACGGCCGACCAGGTGAAGGCCGAGATCGAGCAGGGCGAGGAGATCCCGTACACCTCCGGCACCTCCAGTGGCGCCACGCAGGTGGAATTCAAGAAGGCCAGCCTGCGCCTGGAGGTCACGCCGCAGATCACGCCCGAAGGACAGCTGATCCTGGACGTGCTGGTGAGCAAGGACAGCCGCGGCGCAATCACGCCCACCGGCCCGGCCGTGAACACCAAGCGCGTGCGCACGCAGGTGCTGGTGGAGGACGGCGGCACCGTGTCGCTGGGCGGCATCCTCACGCAGGAGGAGCGCCGCGACGTCAACAAGGTGCCGCTGCTGGGCGACCTGCCGGGCATCGGCGCGCTGTTCCGCGACACCGTGCGGCTGGAGAACAAGACGGAACTGCTGGTGTTCCTCACGCCGCGCGTCGTGACGCGAGACACGCCCGCGCGCTGATGCGCAGCCGGCGCGTCAGCGGGCCGAAGGTGGCAGCGCGTCATACTCGCGCCTTTTCGCAGCCCGCAGCGCCTCTTCGCCGCCCTTCGCGCCGTGCCCCTGATCTCCCTCGTCGGCATGCCCGGCGGTGGCAAGTCCACCGTCGGGCGCCAGCTCGCCCGGCAGCTCGGCCTGCCCTTCTACGACTCCGACCACGAGATCGAGGCGCATATCGGCATGTCGATCCGCTCCTATTTCGAGCTGCATGGCGAGCCGGCCTTCCGCGACCTGGAGACCCAGCAGATCGACCGGCTCACGCGCGGGGGCGAGTGCGTGCTGGCCACCGGCGGCGGCGCGCCGCTGCGCGAGCAGAACCGGCAGATGCTGCGCGAGCGCTCGCACGTGATCTACCTGCGCTCCACGCCGGAAGACCTGTTCCGCCGCCTGCGCCACGACACCTCGCGCCCGCTGCTGCAGGTCAAGGACCCGCTCAAGCGGCTGCGCGACCTGTTCCGCGAGCGCGACGGCGTCTACCTGCGCACGGCGCATTTCGTGATCGAGACCGGGCGGCCCTCGGTGCCGGCGCTGCTGCAGATGATCCTGATGCAGCTGGAGCTCGCCGGCCTGGTGGACGCCTCGCGCGTGCCATCGCCCATCGACCCCCACCACGGCCCGGAAGCGGGCCCTGCCTAGAATTTCCGCATGAATCCCGTCCCCCCGAGCCGCCTGCGCATCGACCTCGGCGAGCGCAGCTACGACATCCGCATCGGCTGCGGCCTGCTGTCCGACCCCGAATCCTGGAGCGGCCTGCCGCGCGCGGCCCAGGCGCTCATCGTCAGCAACACCGCCGTGGCGCCGCTGTACGCGCAGCGGCTGCAGGAGGCGCTCGGCGCCCACCACGAGCGCGTGCTGCAGGTGGTGCTGCCCGACGGCGAGGCCCACAAGGACTGGAACACGCTCAACCTGATCTTCGACGCGCTGCTGGAGCAGGAATGCGACCGCCGCACCGTGCTGTACGCGCTGGGCGGCGGGGTGGTGGGCGACATCACCGGCTTCGCCGCCGCCAGCTACATGCGCGGCGTGCCCTTCGTGCAGGTGCCCACCACGCTGCTGGCGCAGGTGGACTCCTCGGTGGGCGGCAAGACCGCCATCAACCACCCGCGCGGCAAGAACATGGTCGGCGCCTTCTACCAGCCGCGGCGCGTGATCTGCGACCTGGACGTGCTGGACACGCTGCCGGCGCGCGAGCTCTCCGCGGGCCTGGCGGAGGTCATCAAGTACGGCCCCATCGCCGACCCGGCGTTCCTGGACTGGACCGAGCGCAACCTCGATGCGCTGCGCGCGCTGGACAAGGCGGCGCTGTCGCACGCGGTGCAGCGCAGCTGCGAGATCAAGGCCCAGGTGGTGGCGGCCGATGAGCGTGAGAGCGACCTGCGCGCGATCCTGAATTTCGGCCACACCTTTGGCCACGCCATCGAGGCCGGCATGGGCTACGGCGAGTGGCTGCACGGCGAGGCCGTGGGCTGCGGCATGGTCATGGCGGCCGAGCTGTCGGCGCGGCTGGGCCTGGTCGAGGCCGGGTTCCCGGCGCGCATGCGGCGCCTGGTGGAGCGCGCCGGGCTGCCGGTGCGGGCGCCGGCCTTGCCCATCGAGCAGTGGCTGGCCCTGATGCGGCTGGACAAGAAGGCGCTGGCCGGCGAGATCCGCTTCGTGCTCATCGACGGCCTGGGCAAGGCGGTGCAGCGCGGCGCGCCGGAGAGCGTGGTGCGCGAGGTGATCCAGGCCTGCAGCGCCTGATGGATTTCTGCCGTTCGCCCTGAGCCTGTCGAAGGGCTGCAGCCCGGCGGGCCCACGGGGCTTCGACCAGCCTGTCCTGGGCTTGTCGAAGGGCTCAGCCCGAACGGGTTGGTTTCTTGGCTTGTACGGAAGGAACTGCCCATGCCCCTGGCGCCCTATGCCTGCGATCCGGCCCGCTCGCGCGGTCGGCGCCATCCGCAGCCGGCCGCGCCCACGCGCAGCGAGTACCAGCGCGACCGCGACCGCATCGTCCACAGCACGGCGTTCCGGCGCCTGGTCTACAAGACGCAGGTCTTCCTCAACCACGAGGGCGACCTCTACCGCACGCGGCTGACGCACTCGCTGGAGGTGGCGCAGCTGGGACGCTCCATCGCGCGCACGCTGGGCCTGGACGAGGACCTGGTGGAGGCCATTGCGCTGGCGCATGACCTGGGCCACACGCCCTTCGGCCACGCCGGGCAGGACGCGCTCAACGACGCGCTGCGCGAGCACAGCGGCTTCGAGCACAACCTGCAGAGCCTGCGCGTGGTGGACCAGCTGGAGCAGCGCTACCCGGAATACGACGGCCTGAACCTGAGCTTCGAGACCCGCGAGGGCATTCTCAAGCACTGCAGCCCGTCGAACGCGCGCAAGCTGGAGGCGCAGGAGCCCGGCGGCGTGGCACGGCGCTTCATCGAGGGCACGCAGCCTTCGCTGGAGGCGCAGCTCACCAACCTGGCCGACGAGATCGCCTACAACGCGCACGACATCGACGACGGCGTGCGCTCGGGGTTGCTCACCGTCGAGCAGATGAGGGCGGTGCCGCTGTTCGCGCGCTTCCACGACTCGGCGCTGGCGGAACATCCGGCGCTGGCCGGGCGGCGGCTGCTGTTCGAGGCCATCCGCCGCATGCTCTCGCAGCAGATCTACGACGTGATCGGCGCCACGCAGGCGCGGCTGGAGAAATACGCGCCGCGCAGCGCCGACGACGTGCGCCGCGCGCCGCCGCTGGTGTGCTTCAGCGACGCCATGCGCGAGGAGAGCCGGCAGCTCAAGAGTTTTCTCATGCGCCATCTCTACCGCCATCCGCAGGTGATGGACACCACGGGGCGTGCCAAGGAGGCCGTCCGGGCGCTGGTGGCGGCGTACCTGGATCGGCCCTCGGAGATGCCGCCCGACTTCGCGCAGCGCGCCGACCGGCCCCGCGCCGTGGCCGACTACATCGCCGGCATGACCGACCGTTTCGCCTTGCGCGAGCACGCGCGGCTGACCGGGGCGCCGGCCTTCGACTCCCCGCTCTAGACTTTTCGCGCATGGCCCGTCTTCCCCGCCTGGCGCTGGCCGGGCACCTGCACCATCTCGTGCTGCGCGGCAATGCCGGGCAGGCGCTGTTCGTCGACGACGAGGATCGCCAGCGCTGCCTGCAGATGCTGCGCGAGGCGCTGCGCGAGCATGGCGTGGCGCTGCACGGCTACGTGTTGCTGGAAGACAGCCTGCAGCTGCTGCTCACGCCCGATACCGACGCGGGCCTGAGCGCCGCCGTGCAGGCGCTGGGCCGGCGCTACGTTGCGGCCTTCAACCGCCGCCATGGCCGCGCGGGCACCTTGTGGGAAGGGCGCTACCGCGCCACGGTGGCGCAGCCGCAGCGGCATTTCATCGCGCTGCTGACGCTGCTGGAGTGGCAGCCGCAGCGCCTGGGCCTCTGCGTCAGCGCGCTGGAGTGGCCGTGGTCCAGCGCCGCGCACCACCTGGGCCGCCGGCGCGATCCGCTGGTGACGGACCACCCGCTGTTCTGGGCCACCGGCAACACGCCTTTCGAGCGCGAGCTGGCGCACCGCGCGCGGCTGGAAGTTGGGCTGTCCGAAGCCCAGGCGCGCAGCCTGATGGACGCCACGCTCAAGGGCTGGGCGCTGGGCGACGCCGCGTTTCTCGCCGCGCTGGCCGCGCGCACGGAGCGGCCGCTGCAGCCGCGCCCCCGGGGGCGACCTCGCAAAACCGCACCAAATTGAACTGTCCCCATTTTTTTATGCACGGCGACGGTGCGATATTTAATTGTGGTCGTACCCTATTTTTTAGCACTTGAATCGGGGGACTTCCTGCACTAGTCTCCGGGACTTCCCTGATTCCCTGATGGAGAGCGCCCATGAGCACGGCCGCCGGACCCACGAACAACACTGCTACGGCCGCCGAGATCGCGGCGCTGGCCGACGGTGGCCTGTACCAGTCCACCAACGAGAAGGACGCCTGCGGCGTTGGTTTCGTGGCCCACATCAAGGGCCAGAAGGCGCACAGCATCGTCGAGCAGGGCCTGAAGATCCTGGAAAACCTGGACCACCGGGGCGCGGTCGGTGCCGACAAGCTCATGGGCGACGGCGCGGGCATCCTGATCCAGATCCCCGACGAGCTCTACCGCGCCGACATGGCGCGCCAGGGCGTGCAGCTGCCTCCGCTGGGCGAGTACGGCGTGGGCATGATCTTCCTGCCCAAGGAGCACGCCTCGCGTCTGGCTTGCGAGCAGGAAATGGAGCGCGCCATCAAGGCCGAGGGCCAGGTGCTGCTGGGCTGGCGCGACGTGCCGGTCAACCGTGAGATGCCGATGAGCCCCACGGTGCGCGCCAAGGAGCCCGTGATCCGCCAGGTCTTCATCGGCCGCGGCCCCGACCTGATCGTGCCGGACGCGCTGGAGCGCAAGCTGTACGTGATCCGCAAGACGGCTTCCGCCGCGATCCAGAAGCTCAAGCTGACGCACAGCCACGAGTACTACGTGCCCAGCATGAGCTGCCGCACGGTCATCTACAAGGGCCTGCTGCTGGCCGACCAGGTCGGCACCTACTACCTGGACCTGCAGGACGAGCGCACGACCTCGGCCCTGGCCCTGGTGCACCAGCGCTTCTCCACCAACACCTTCCCCGAGTGGCCGCTGGCGCACCCGTACCGGATGGTGGCCCACAACGGCGAGATCAACACCGTCAAGGGCAACTTCAACTGGATGCGCGCCCGCGAGGGCGTGATGAAGTCGCCGGTGCTGGGCGACGACCTGAGCAAGCTCTACCCGATCAGCTTCGAGGGCCAGTCCGACACGGCGACCTTCGACAACGCGCTGGAGCTGCTGACCATGGCCGGCTACCCGCTGGCGCATGCGGCGATGATGATGATCCCGGAGGCCTGGGAGCAGCACACGCTCATGGACGAGCGCCGCCGCGCCTTCTACGAGTACCACGCCGCCATGATCGAGCCCTGGGACGGCCCGGCCTCGATGGTGTTCACCGACGGCCGCCAGATCGGCGCCACGCTGGACCGCAACGGCCTGCGCCCGGCGCGCTACATCGTCACCGACGACGACCTGGTGATCATGGCCTCGGAGACCGGCGTGCTGCCCATCCCCGAGAACCGCATCATCAAGAAGTGGCGCCTGCAGCCGGGCAAGATGTTCCTGATCGACTTCGAGCAGGGCCGCATCGTCAATGACGAAGAGCTGAAGAACCAGTTCGCCAGCGCGCGCCCGTACCGCCAGTGGATCGAGAACGTGCGCATCAAGCTCGACTCGATCGACGCCCAGGGCGCGATCCCGCAGTTCGGCGAGACGCTGCTGGACCGCCAGCAGGCCTTCGGCTACACGCAGGAAGACATCAAGTTCCTGATGGCCCCGATGGCCACCGCCGGCGAGGAAGGCACCGGTTCCATGGGCAACGACAGCCCGCTGGCCGTGCTGTCGGACAAGAACAAGCCGCTCTACAACTACTTCAAGCAGCTGTTCGCCCAGGTCACGAACCCGCCGATCGACCCGATCCGCGAGGCCATCGTGATGTCGCTCAACAGCTTCATCGGCCCCAAGCCCAACCTGCTGGACATCAACGCGGTGAACCCGCCGATGCGCCTGGAGGTGTCGCAGCCGGTGCTGGACTTCAACGACATGGCGCGGCTGCGCTCCATCGAGCAAAGCACGCACGGCAAGTTCAAGACCTATGAGCTGAACATCGTCTACCCGCTGGCCTGGGGCCACGAGGGTGTCGAGGCCAAGCTCGCCTCGCTGTGCGCGGAGGCCGTGGACGCGATCAAGAGCGGCCACAACATCCTGGTCATCACCGACCGCCGCATGGACCGCCAGAACGTGGCGATCCCCGCGGTGCTGGCGCTGTCCGCGATCCACCAGCACCTGGTGCGCGTGGGCCTGCGCACCACGGCCGGCCTGGTGGTGGAGACGGGCTCCGCGCGCGAGGTGCACCACTTCGCCGTGCTGGCGGGCTTCGGCGCCGAGGCCGTGCACCCGTACCTGGCGCTGGAGACGCTGGTGGAGATGCACCAGTCGCTGCCGGGCAACCTCAGCGCCGAGAAGGCCATCTACAACTACGTCAAGGCGATCGGCAAGGGTCTCTCGAAGATCATGTCGAAGATGGGCATCAGCACGTACATGTCGTACTGCGGCGCCCAGATCTTCGAAGCCATCGGCCTGGACAAGGCGGTGGTGGACAAGTATTTCCGGGGCACCGCCAGCCAAGTGGGCGGCATCGGCGTGTTCGACATCGCCGAGGAAGCCATCCGCATGCACCGCGCGGCCTTCGGCGACGACCCGCTGCTGCAGTCCATGCTCGACACCGGCGGCGAGTACGCCTGGCGCGTGCGTGGCGAAGAGCACATGTGGACGCCCGACGCCATCGCCAAGCTGCAGCACTCCACGCGCTCGGGCAAGTTCGAGACGTACAAGGAGTACGCGCAGCTCATCAACGACCAGTCCAAGCGCCACCTGACGCTGCGCGGCCTGTTCGAGTTCAAGTTCGACCCGAGCAAGGCCATCCCGCTGGAGGAGGTGGAGCCCGCGGCGGAGATCGTCAAGCGCTTCGCCACCGGCGCCATGTCGCTGGGCTCGATCAGCACCGAGGCGCACTCGACGCTGGCCATCGCCATGAACCGCATCGGCGGCAAG
>JAEYPG010000425.1 GCA_023410975.1 Pseudomonadota bacterium | reverse complement strand
GGTGTGCAGCGTGCTGATGTGCTGCGCCGTCACGCCCAGCACCAGCCAGCGCCGCTGCTCGCCGCTGCCCACCTCCACCGTCACCAGGCGCTGGCCCGGGGCCAGCGGCAGCACGGCCACGGTGCGCATCACGCCGGCGGCCTGCGCGCCCGGCGCCAGCGGCGAGCGCTTGAGCAGCCACAGCGCCAGCGGGATGAGCGCCAGCACGGCCAGGAACCACAGCAGCGGCATCCATCCGGTGTTCATGAGGTTGGTGCTTTCAGGCATGCCGACCCGCCATGCCGGCCTGATGCCGGCATGGCGCGTTCGGATCGTGAAGGGAAAGAGGGGCGAAAGCGGCGTGGCGCCGCCGCCTCAAGTCCGGCTGAGCCGGCGCACGCGCTCGCTGGGCGTGACGATGTCGGTGAGGCGGATGCCGAACTTGTCGTTGACCACCACCACCTCGCCCTGGGCGATGAGGTAGCCGTTGACCAGCACGTCCATGGGCTCGCCGGCCATGGCCTCCAGCTCCACCACCGAGCCCTGTGCGAGCTGCAGGATGTGCTTGATCGGGATCCTCGTGCGCCCGAGCTCCACGGTGAGCTGCACCGGGATGTCGAGGATCATGTTGATGTCGTTGATGCCCGTCGGGTTGGCCGCCTCGGCCGCGCCGAAGTCCGTGAAGGACGCGGCCTGTACGGACTGCAGCGGCGCGGCCTCGTCCGCGGCGACGGCGGCCGTGTCGGAGCGGGCTTCGGCCAGCGCGGCCTCCCACTCGGCGGCCATGCGGTCCTCTTCGGACATCTGTCCTGGTTCAACTGCCATGATGGTTTTCTCCGATCCAGCTCAGCGTGGAGCTGGATATCAGTCGCTCGACCTTGATGGCGTACTTGCCGTTGCGCGTGCCGCAGTGGGCCTCCAGCACCGGTACGCCGTCCACCTTGGCCTGTACCAGCGGCGTACGGTCGAGCTCGATGAAATCGCCTGCCTTGAGCGACAGCAGCTGCTCGACGGTGGCCGGCGCGTGCGCGAGCTCGGCCACGAGCTCCACCTCCGCGGCCTGCAGCTGCGTCTTGAGCAGGTTCACCCAGCGCCGGTCCGGCTCGGTGGAGTCGCCCTGCACCGAGGAATACAGCACGTCGCGGATGGGCTCCAGCGTGGAATAGGGAATGCAGAAGTGGATCGAGCCGGCGGTGGTGCCGATCTCCAGCGTGAAGCTCGTGGCCACCACGATCTCGCTGGGCGTGGCGATGTTGGCGAACTGCGGCTGCATCTCCGAGCGCTGGTACTCCAGCTCCAGCGGATAGATGCCGGCCCAGGCCTTCTTGTACTCGCCGATGACGACTTCCAGCAGCCGCGTGATGACGCGGTGCTCGGTCGGGCTGAAGTCGCGGCCCTCGATGCGGGTGTGGAAGCGCCCGGTGCCGCCGAACAGCGCGTCGATCACGGCGAACACCAGGTTGGGCTCGCACACGATCAGCCCCGAGCCGCGCAGCGGCCGCACCGAGACGATGTTGATGTTGGTGGGCACCACGATCTCGCGCAGGAAGGCGCTGTACTTCTGCACCTTGATGCCGCCGATGGCCACCTCGGGGCTCTTGCGCATGAAGTTGAACAAGCCCACGCGCACGTTGCGCGCGAAACGCTCGTTGATGATCTCCATCGTGGGCATGCGCCCACGCACGATGCGTTCCTGGCTCGCGATGTCGTAGGTGCGTACCGCACCGGTCGGAGTGTCTTCCTGTTCGAGCTTCTGGCTCTCGCCGGTGATGCCCTGCAGCAGCGCATCGACCTCGTCCTGAGAGAGGAACTGCTGGTTCATCGCCTGGTCACTGCACGATGAAGGTGGAGAAGTGGACCGCCTTGATCGGCAGCCGGGCGCCCTTGGCGGCCCTGGGCTTGCCCGAGGAGTCCTCGTCGAGCAGTTCCTCGATGTTGACGCTGTAGCCCAGCGGACGCAGTGCCTGCGCACGGATCTCCGCGGCCAGGCGGCGCTTGCCTGCGGGCTCGCGCACGGCATCCGAAGTCTTGTTCGTCAATACCAGCAGGATGTTGTTGCGGATCACGGGCATGAAGGCCTTGATCTGCTCTGCGGCCTTGGGGTCCACCACTTCCAGCGTCACGCTCACTTGGATGAAGCGGTCGCTGTCGCGGTCGGCGAGATTGGCGGTGAAGGCATCCAGTTGCACGAACACGGGGGCGCTCTTGGCGTCGTAGGCGCCGGGCTTGGCTTGGTGGTCTGCCTCGAACTCGGTGTCCTCCTCGTCCACCGGCACGACCGAGCGGCTGACGACCAGCGCCGCAGTACCGAGCAGCAGCAGCAGGACCGCCACGATGAGAACGATCTTCATGCGGCCCTTCTTCAGCGAGGCTCCGAGGGCAGCGATGGCAGCGGACATTCAGGCTCCAGGGGAGGGGTTCCGGGCAGCCGCCCGGCAAGGTATCTGGCCGCGAATTATTCGGGCCGGCGGCCGGTGGCGAAGGCGGAAATAGCAGGGCAAAACAGCAGCTTAACGGGTGGGCGCCGGTGGCTCGCGCCACGTCGGTCGCCCGAGCGGCAGGATTTCATGCGTGCCGCCACGGCGGCTTGAGTGATGTCAGGCGAGGCCGGGGCCCGGACCCGGCGCCGAGGCGCCGCCGGCGGTATCAGGCATACAGGTCCACCGTACCGCGCCCGCCCGGCACCGCGGGGGCGGCCGCCGGCGCCATGGCCGTGCC
>JAEYPG010000421.1 GCA_023410975.1 Pseudomonadota bacterium | reverse complement strand
CCATAAAGCAGCTCGACGATGCAGTGGTCGCGCGCGGCCAGCGCCGGGTCGTCGCCCTCGCCCTCGTGCTCGGCCAGCGCCACCGCCTGCTCCACCGACAGCGCCTTGGGCAGCGGCTTGCCGGCCTTGGGCGCGCGCAGCCCCATCACGGGGTTGAGCGGGACTTCACCGTTCTGGCCCCACCAGCGGTAGAGGCCGCGCCAGGCCGAGAGGATCAGCGCGATGCTGCGCGGCGCCAGCCCGCCGGCGTGCAGCGCCGCCATCCAGCCGCGCACGTGGTGCGGCTGCGCCTGGCGCAGCGCCACGCCCTCCTCGCCCGACAGCGCCACCAGGCGCTGCAGCGCGTCGCGGTACAGCTCCAGGCTGCGCGCCGCCAGGCGCCGCTCCACCTGCAGGTGCAGCAGCCAGCGCTCCAGATCCTCGGGCAGCGCGGCGGGAGCCGCGGCTTGAGCTTGCAACGGCTTGGCGGCCTTCGTTCTCGGGCCGCCCTGAGCTGGTCGAAGGGCAGCATCCCGGCCATGCGGCGGGGCTTCGACGCGCTCACCCCGATCGGATTTCTTTCGCTGCATGAAGGAAGGCTCAGCGCGGCAGCAGCTGCGACAGCGCCGCGGCGGCGATGTCGCCGATGCGCACCAGGAAGTCCACGCCCATGTCGCTCTCGAAGCGGGTGGCGTCGGGCGAGCCCAGCATCAGCAGCCCGAAGCTGCCAGGCACGTGCTCGCTGCGCAGCGGGATGCAGGCGATGGACAGCGCCGGCGTGCCGTCGTGCAGCCACTGCGCCGCTTCCACCTCGCCGGTGTTCAGGCCGCACAGCGGCAGCGCCAGGGCGTCGGCGAACTCGCGCACCGCGCCGGGCTCGGCCAGCACGAAGGGCTCGTGCGCGAAAGCGGCGTCCACGCCCCACAGGCGCAGCGCGGCCTGGGGCACGAGGAAGCGGCTCTTGAGCTCGTCCACCAGCAGCGCGGGCAGCGCGCGGGGCTCGCGCGCGAGCATCACGGCGCGGGTCCAGCGGTGCAGCCGGTCGGCGATGGCCGTGTTCTCCTGCCCGTGGCGGATCATCTCCATCAGCCGCCCTTCCAGCCCCTTGATGCGCTCGCGCAGCAGCAGCGCCTGGCGCTCCTGCAGCGAGATGGCGCGCGTGCCGTGCGGGCTGGCCAGCCGCACCTCGGCCAGCAGCTCGGCGTGGCGCTCGAAGAAGGCGGGATTCAGCGACAGGTACTGCGCGATGTCGTCTTCGGTGATGCCGTCGATGCCTCTGCTCACAGCTCGATCTCTCCCTCGAACACGGTTTGGGCGGGGCCGGTCATGAACACGTGCGCGTCGCCGCCGGCCCACTCGATGGTTAGGCGCCCGCCGGGGGCGTCCACGTCCACGCGATGGTCGAGCCAGCCCAGCCGGATGCCGGCCACCACCGCCGCGCAGGCGCCGGTGCCGCAGGCCAGGGTCTCGCCGGCGCCGCGCTCGTACACGCGCAGCCGGATGTGGCTGCGGCTCACGACCTCCATGAAGCCGGCGTTGACCCGGCGCAGGAAGCGCTCGTGGCCTTCGATCTGCGGCCCCTCGATCGCCACCGGCGCGCGCTGCACGTCGTCCACGCGCCGCACCGCGTGCGGGTTGCCCATGGAGACCACGGCCACCTCGATGTCGTCGCCGTCGCCCAGCGCCAGCGGCCAGAGCTGGAAGCCGTTGACTTCGCGCGGTGCGAGGCCGGACGGATCGAAGGGGATGCGCGCGTGCTCGAACACGGGTGCATTCATGTCCACGGTGACGCGGCCGTCGTCCTGCAGCCGCAGCTCCAGCAGCGTGTTCATGGTTTCCACGCGCACGCTGCGCTGCTCGGTGAGGTGCTGGTCGTGCACGAAGCGCACGAAGCAGCGCGCACCGTTGCCGCACTGCTCCACCTCCTCGCCGCTGCCGCCGTTGAAGATGCGGTAGCGGAAATCGACGCCGGGGGTGGCGCTCTTTTCCACCACCAGGATCTGGTCGGCGCCGACGCCGAAGCGCCGGTCGCCCAGGCGGCGGTAGTGCTCGGGGGTCAGCGCCAGGGGCTGCCGCGTGGCGTCGATGACCACGAAGTCGTTGCCCGCGCCCTGCATCTTGGTGAAGCGGAGTTTCATGCGCGGGATTATCGGCCGGGGCCCGCAGGCGGCTGGCCGGCGCGGGGGATCAGGCGTGCGTGGCCGAGGCGATGGCCGCGAGCAGTTCCTCGTCGGAGCTGCTGTCCTCCCAGCCGCGTGGCAGCCGAATGCGCACGCTGGCCGCGCCGCCGCTGGGCGTGCAGGCCACGGGCACGGTGCCGTCGCCGCGCTCCAGCTTGTCCGCGGCGGCCTCGGCGTCGGCATCGCTGGCGTCGCCCAGGCCGGAGAGCGCCTGCACGCAGGTCCAGCGGGTGTTGTCGGCGTCCTGCACTTCGCGCTGCTTCATGACAGCAGCCCAGGCTTGGTCCTGTCGCCCTGGGCGCTGGAGCTGCCTTGCTGGGATTGCTGCTGGTCGGAGGACGGGTTGCGGTTGCTCATGTCGGTCTCCTGGCAAAGGAAAGAGGCGTGGCCTGGGTCGGCAACCGGGAGTCCCACAGCGGCGTGAATCGTGATGTCACTGCACTGCCGTGAATACCTGGTACGGCTGCGGACCAAGGCCGGGACAGACCTCCTGCATTGCCGGGCACAAGCTCCTATGCCAACACCAGCAATCGGCTGATAGAACCTTGAAAGCTATCGAGAGGGTTTTCACATGAGAACCATGGCGGCATTGCGCCTGTTTTCGGCGCTGCATTTCGGGTTATATATTTTTCTACTTCAAGGCTGTGCCACGGCAGAAGGCCCGTTGTTTTCAAAACCTCAGCCACCGTTGAACGGCAAGGCAAGCATTTACCTCTACCGTACCAGCGGCATATTCGCCTTCACCGAGGCTTTCCGCGTCTTCGTTGATGGCAAGGATGTCGGCGGACTGCCCAATGCCTCTTTCCTGTCCCTGCAGTTGTCACCCGGCCTGCATGTGCTCAAGGTGGCACCGGGTGGCTTCGGACTGAGCAGCAGCCTGGAGATCCAGGTGCAGGCTGGCAGCACGGCCTATTACCAATACGACTTCATCAACAGCTTGCTGGGAAATCATTTCTTCATCGGCTCTTCCATCGAGCCACGGCCAGCCAACTGGGCGCTGGCGGATTTGAGAGATTTGAAAGCCGCGCTGCCCCGTGAAACGCTGGATCTGGATTTTCCCGGGCTGTACGCACAAGTAGATGACATCAACGCCGTGCCCAGCCTGAACGAGCGCGGCCGGGACGGATATCGGCACTGGCTGCGCCAGCAGAAACCCCGGGCCTTCGTGCTGGGCCGCGATGGCGCCTGGAATTCCACCTGGGGCCTCCAGCCTCCGAATCCCATCGACCCCAAGGACCCGACCGAGCGCGCGCTGCGCCACTGCGAGCAGCGCGGGCGCGGCCCGTGCAAGGTTTACGCGGTCGATGACACCGTAGTCTGGCAGCAGGAGGCCCGATAGGCTGGCACCCGGACCGGCCCAACCTCAGCCGTACAGCGACGGCTCCCCCGCCGGCCGCGTCTTGAAGCGCTTGTGCACCCACAGGTACTGCGCCGGGCAGTGGCGGATCTGCTCCTCGATCCAGCGGTTCATGCGCGCGGCGTCTGCCTGCGGGTCCTCGGTGGGCCAGTCCTCCCAGGGCGGCAGGAACTTCACCTTGTAGCCCTGGCCGCCGGGCAGCATCTCCGCCACCACCGGCTGCACCACCATGTTCAGCGAGCGCGCCATCTTCGACGGCGCCAGCAGCGTGGCCGCGGGCACGTCGAAGAAGGGCACGAAAGCCGCGTCCTGGATGCCGAAGTCCATGTCGGGCAGGTTGAAGAAGGCCCAGCCGCGGCGGATGGCGCGCACCAGCGGCAGCGCGCGCTCGCTGCGCGCGAACACCTCGCCCTGGTTGAAGCGCAGCCGGCCCTTGCGGATCTCGGCGTCCCACACCGGGTTGCTCTGCGCCTGGTAGATCGACCCCACCTTCTGCTTCTGGAACAGCTGCGTCGCCACGCCGGCCACGTCCAGCCCGACGAAGTGAGGCACCAGCCACATCACCGGGCGCTCGCTGCGCTCGGCCAGCGTCACGTCGCCTTCGACGTGGATCAGCTGCTTGAGCCGTCCCACCGGCGCGTACCAGAGCAGCCCGCGCTCCAGCAGGCTGCGGCCGAGCCAGCCGAAGTGCTCGCGCACCAGCCGCTCGCGCTCGGCCGCGTCCAGGTGCGGGAAGCACAGCGCCAGGTTGCGCAGCGCGATGCGGCGGCGGCTGCCGGCCAGCGCGTGCAGCAGCTTCCCCAAGCCCTGCCCGATCGCGGCCTGCGCACCCAGCGGAAGACGGTAGATGGCTCGCAGCAGCCCGATGCCCAGCTTGGCCCCGAAGCTCACGAGGCGGTCCTCTGGTCGGCAGCGGCGGGCGCCGGGGCCGGGCGCGGCGTCTTGTAGCGGTGGTAGCCCCAGAGGTACTGGGCGGGGTTGCGCATGATCAGGCGTTCCATTTCTTCGTTGATGCGGCGCGCGCAGGCCTGCTGCAGCGCCTCGCTATCGGGCTCACCGTCTCCAGGCAGCGGCTGGGTGGGTGCGCTCACGTGCAAGGTAAAACCCCGGCCGCGCGGCAAGCGCTCGGCCCACATCAGCAGCCAGTCGGCGCCGGTCTGGCGCACGAGCTTGGCCGCCAGGGTCATGGTGTAGGCGTCGCGGCCGAAGAACGGCGCCCAGACGCCCATGCCCTGCGGCGGCACCTGGTCGGGCAGCAGGCCCACGTTCTCGCCGCGCTTGAGGGCACGCAGCATCTGGCGCACGCCCGCGAGCGTGGCCGGCGCGGTGGCCATGCCCGGGCGCGCGCGCGCCGTCTCCTCCAGCTCGCGCAGCGCGGCCTTGTCGGAGGGGCGGTAGAGCACCGTCAGCGGGTGCGTGCCGCCCCAGCGCTCGGCGAAGGCGCGCGCCGTGATCTCGAAGCAGCCCAGGTGCGGCGTGAGGATCACCAGCCCCTTGCCGCGCGCCAGCGTCTGCTCGATGAGCTCCGCCCCTTCCCAGCGGCACGCGGGCGACACCAGGCCGTCGCGCAGCCACAGCCACGGCGCCTCGGCGGCCATGCAGCCGGCCTGCGCCACCGATTCGCGGCGCTGCGCCGGCGTCAACCCCGCCAGCGCGGCATTGGCCCGCAAGCGCTTGCGGTAGGTCGGCGACAGCCCGTAGGTGATCCACCCCAGAAAGGCCCCCAAAGCGTGCAGTCTTCGCAACGGCCAGGTTGCCATCCAGCGCAGGAGAGAGTTCATCGTTGAATAGAATCGAAACGTCGCCGGTTTAAAGGACAACTTGCGGGGCGACGCGGGTGTGAATCCCGCCGGGCCGTCAGGCTCGACAAATGCCGCTAAAGCGTTCGCCGATACCTCCGAAAGGGCGGCAACGCAGGCCAGCCAACCCAGGAGTGTAAAAAAGTGGCGAACGACTTCCTCTTCACCTCGGAGTCCGTCTCCGAAGGCCATCCCGACAAGGTTGCGGACCAGATCTCGGACGCGATCCTCGACGCGATCTTCACGCAGGACCCGCGCAGCCGCGTCGCGGCCGAGACGCTGTGCAACACCGGCCTCGTGGTGCTCGCCGGCGAGATCACGACCAACGCGCACGTGGACTACATCCAGGTCGCGCGCGACACCATCAAGCGCATCGGCTACGACAACACCGAGTACGGCATCGACTACAAGGGCTGCGCCGTGCTCGTGGCCTACGACAAGCAGAGCAACGACATCGCCCAGGGCGTGGACCACGCCAGCGACGACTACCTGAACATCGGCGCCGGCGACCAGGGCCTGATGTTCGGCTACGCCTGCGACGAGACGCCCGAGCTCATGCCCGCGCCGATCTACTACGCGCACCGCCTCGTGGAGCGCCAGGCCCAGCTGCGCAAGGACGGCCGCCTGCCCTTCCTGCGCCCGGACGCCAAGAGCCAGGTCACGATGCGCTACGTGGACGGCAAGCCCCACAGCATCGACACCGTGGTGCTCTCCAGCCAGCACGCGCCCGAGATGAGCGACGGCACGAAGATGAAGCCCGAGTTCATCGAGGCCGTGGTCGAGGAGATCATCAAGCCGGTGCTCCCCAAGGAGTGGCTCAAGGAGACCAAGTACCTGGTCAACCCGACCGGCCGCTTCGTCATCGGCGGCCCGCAGGGCGACTGCGGCCTGACCGGCCGCAAGATCATCGTGGACACCTACGGCGGCGCCTGCCCCCACGGCGGCGGCGCCTTCTCGGGCAAGGACCCGACGAAGGTGGACCGCTCGGCCGCCTACGCCGCGCGCTACGTGGCCAAGAACATCGTCGCCGCCGGCCTGGCGCGCCAGTGCCAGATCCAGGTCGCCTACGCCATCGGCGTGGCCCAGCCGATGAACGTGACGGTCTACACCGAGGGCACCGGCCGCATCCCCGACGAGCGCATCGCCGAGATCGTGCGCGAGGTCTTCGACCTGCGCCCGAAGGGCATCATCCAGATGCTCGACCTGCTGCGCCCGATCTACTCCAAGACCGCCGCCTACGGCCACTTCGGCCGCGACGAGCCGGAGTTCTCCTGGGAGAAGACCGACAAGGTCGCCGTGCTGCGCGACCTGGCGGGCAAGTAAGCCGGCCCCCAGGTCATCAGGCTTCCCAATCCCGTTCGGGTTGAGCCTGTCGAAGCCCCCGCGGCGACTTCCGAGCGCCTGCCCTTCGACAAGCTCAGGGCGAACGGAAGGTTGGTCTGGTGCCCCTCTGAGAGCGGCACAAGCCGTTCCTTCAACGCCCGGCCCGGGCTGCCACAGCGCAGCGCGGGCCGGGCGTTTCGCTTTGGGCGGACGTTCCCGATCCGTGCCGCAGCCGCTCCGGCGACGACCGCCGCCGGCCGGACTCCGGGACTTCCCTAGAATCGGCCGCATTTGCCGTCGCCGCGCCCCGGCCTGAACCGCCCGCGCGCCGCGCGACCCGCCGTCCTCCGGCACCGTTACCGGACCACCACGGAGAACCCGCTGATGCCCACCCCCAGCCAGGACCCCAAACCGTCGTTCCTGCGCCGCATTCCCATGGCCTTCGGGGCCTTCTTCAGCCTGCTGGGCAACGCC
>JAEYPG010000383.1 GCA_023410975.1 Pseudomonadota bacterium | reverse complement strand
GTTCGCGCTGAGCCCTTCGACAGGCTCAGGACGGGCTTGTCGAAGGGCCTGTTGGCCGGTTGTGCCAGGGGCTTCGACAAGCTCAGCCCGAACGGGTTTTCTTTCAGTACCAATGAAGAACTGGAATAAAACCGAATTCAGGGCCTGGACGGAAGAGCTGCCGGAGCGGCTGGCCGTCCTGCAAGCGACAGCGCTGAAAAGTGACTGGATGGCCCGGGATATACCCGCCTGCAAGGTTATGGCGTCGCCCATCCCAGGCCCGGCCACGACCTGTAAAACTGGATCAACAACCAACCCCCAGCATCGGGCAGCCCTTATCGATAAACACAAGCCACCGCCAATATTCCCGGCCACCGCATGGCCGTAAAAGCGACACCCCGCTTCTTGAGCCCCACCATGCCGCCCATATTCAAAGCCACCGACACCCAGCCTGATCACAAATATTGAACTTAACCGGTTCACAAAGGGAGGCCCCATGAGACTCAGCAACTTCAAAATCGGCCATCGCCTCAGCGCTGCGTTCAGCATGGTCATACTGATGGCGCTTGCCTCGGCGACGCTGGCCCTCTGGCAGTTGTCCCGTATCCAGGACAACCTTCGCCAGGTGGTGCATGAAAACAATATGCAAATCTCACTGGCGTACACGATGAACGACGCCATCCACGTCGTGCTGCGATCGATGCGGACGCTGATGCTGCAGCAGGATGAGGCCGAAACCAGACGGTACGCGGACGAAATCGGCACCGCCCGCGCCCGGTACGACAAGGCCCGAAAGGAATTGCTGGGTATGCCGCTCAGCGAGGCGGTCAAGCAGCACCTCGCCCGCATCGACACGGTTGGCACGGCGGTGCGGCCGCTCACGGACAAGGTGCTCGAACTGCGGCTGGCGGGGCACATGCAGGACGCCACGGCGCTGCTGGTGAAGGACCAAATGCCGCTGGCCCAGCAATGGCAGGACCTGCTCCAGGAGAGCGTGCGGATGCAGGAGGACAACAACGTCGCTGCCTACCAGGCCGCAGTGGGCAGCTATGAAAGCGCGCGCAACAACCTCATCGGCATCGTGGTGCTCATGGTGGTGCTGTCGGCCGGCTTGAGCTGGCTGATCACCCGCTCCATCACCCAGCCGTTGCAAACAGCCTGCGACGCCGCCGCGCGCGTCTCGGAGGGCGACCTGACGGTGGGCCTCCAAGTCCAGGGCCGCGACGAGGCGGCCCACCTGCTGCAGTCGCTGTCCACCATGGTGGACAAGCTCACCGGCACGGTGAGCAAGGTGCGCCGCAATGCCGAGGCCGTGGCGCACGCCAGCGGCGAAATCGCGCAGGCGAACCTTGACCTGAGCCAGCGCACCGAGGAACAGGCCAGTTCGCTGGAGGAAACCGCGGCGTCCATGGAGGAGCTTTCCAGCACCGTCCACCGCAATGCCGAGCACGCGAGCCAGGCCAACCATCTGGCCAGGAGCGCGTCCGAGGTGGCGACGCATGGCGGCGAGGTGGTTGCGCAGGTCATCCAGACGATGAAGGGCATCGAAGAAAGCTCCAAGAAGATCGCCGAGATCATCAGCGTCATCGACGGCATCGCGTTCCAGACCAACATCCTGGCGCTCAACGCCGCCGTGGAAGCGGCGCGAGCGGGCGAGCAGGGCCGCGGCTTCGCCGTGGTGGCGGGTGAGGTGCGCACGCTGGCCCAGCGAAGCGCCACGGCGGCCCGCGAGATCAAGGCCTTGATCAATGACAGTGTCGATTGGGTGGAAACGGGCTCGACGCAGGTGGACCAGGCCGGCAAGACCATGGAAGACGTGGTGACGGCCATCAAGCGCGCGACGGACCTGATGGGCGAGATCAGCACCGCCAGCACCGAGCAGAGCGCCGGGGTGTCGCAGGTCGGCGAGGCCATGAGCCAGATGGACAAGGTGACGCAACAGAACGCGGCGCTGGTGGAGCAAGGGGCGGCAGCCGCCGAAAGCCTGAGGCAGCAGTCGCAGCACCTGCTGGAGGCCGTTTCCGTGTTCCGGGTCGCCGCCTAGGCCACGGCGCCGCAGTCCCGAGGCAGCAAGGCCGCCCGTAGACAGGGCGCCAGGCTGCCCGGGCGGCGACGGCTCGGAGCATCACCGCAGGGGCCGGCGCCGGCCCGGCCCCGGATCACGCGACCTCTTGTTCCAGCGGGCGCTGGCCCGCGAGCAGCAGCCGGCACCCGTTCAAGTCTCCCTGGTCGGCCAGGGCCTTCAAATGCTCGAAGAACGGGCGCCATCGGGGACAGGACAGCGCGGCCTGTGAGGCCCATTCCGACAATTCCGACATCGCCCCCAGACGTGCCAGGCCGCAGGCCGCCGACAAACAGTCGGGCGCAGGCCGTTCAGCGCCGGCGATTTCAGCCTTCTCACCCGGCGCGTTCTTGTCCAGGTTCAACAGCTGCCCCATTTCCCGCCGTAGCGCGGCCCTGCTGGCCGGCTTCAGCAGGACTGCTGAAAATCCGTCGGCCTCGCCTGCAGCGGGCCCCAGCGTGCCCGTCAGCAGCAGGACCGGGATATCGGGCCATCGGCCCCGGGCCCGCTCCAACACCTTGCGTCCATCGCTTCCGGGCATCGCCATGTCCGTCAGGATGAGATGGGGCCGGGCAGTTTCAGGCAAGGCGATCCTGGTGAGCGCCTCGTCGCCATCGGACAGGACCACCACGTCGAAACCCAGCGAGGCGATTTCGGCGCGGAGCATTTCTCGCACCGCCTCGCTGTCCTCCACGATCCACACCAGGCAGTCCGTGCCATCCACGTCGGACGCCGGCAGGTCGTCCAGCAGCAGGTTCTTTCTTGATACCGCGCTTTCCTTGACCGGCTTGACCGGAATGGTCACTTGCAAACGTGTCCCTTGCCCCACGACGCTGGACACCGTCACCTGTCCCCTCATGCGGCGAACCCATTGGCGCGCGATGGCCAGGCCCAGTCTCGTGGCATCGCGGTTTTCCAGGCCGTGGCCGCCGTGGAAAGGCGCAAGCAGGCGGCCGAGCCGGTCTTGCGGAATACCGGGGCCGGTGTCATGCACGGCAAGCACCAGTCTGGTCGGCGTGCCGGCACCGGGAAGGGACAAGGCGTTCACCCTCAATTCCACCCGGCCCAGCCTGGCAGCCCTGGCCGCATTGGCCAGCATGTTCTCCAGAATCTGGCACAGGCGCACCGCGTCCACATCGATGACGGGCGGCAACGCGTCATTCAGCTTGAGCCGGAACGTGTTGCCACGTTCATGCGCCTGGCGTTCGGCGTTCCCGGCGGCCGCGTACAGCAGAGACAGGAGATAAGTGGGTTCGGGACGCAGGACATCGACCTGACTTTGTTCCTGGACATAGTGGATCAGCTTTTCGAGCAAAGCCGCCTGACGCCGTGCGCTGCGCTGGATGGCACGGCCATGCTCCAGATGGTTCCAGTGGCCGGCCACGATCAGATCCGCATAACCCATGATGGCCGCCAAAGGAGAACGCAGGTCATGGTTGAGGCGCGCCAGAAACTCCTTCTGGATGCGGCCAGCCTCCTTGGCAGCAATCAAGGCCTGTTCCAACGCCTGGGTCCGTTCCGTGACCGCCCATTCCAGCCTGAGGTTCTGGTCGGCCTTGGCCTGCATGGCCGCCCATTGAGCCGCCTGGAGGTCTTGGGTGGTACGACGGTATTGGCGAAACAACGCCAGCATCAGCAACAAGGCGCTGACGGCAATCAGCGACAACGACAGTTCGGCGTTTTCCGGCTCAAGCTCGGGCGCCCCACCCGAGAGTGCGAGCAGCCGCAGCCCGAGCAGCATCCAATGCAGCAGCAGCGGAAGCAAATACCAGCCAAGCTCCGGCAACCTGTGCCGCCAGGCGGCCAGCATCGCGGCAGGCCAGCCGAAGGCAAAAACGATCGCGAAAAAGTATGCGCAAAGCTGGCGCACCACAAAAGAATCCGCAAAGGAAACAGCGACAACGAGGCAAACGCAACTCGTGAAAAAGACGCCAAAAAGGTGGTTCCAGGGCTGCAGGCGTCGAAGGCACAAGGCCTTGCAGAAGAAGACACCGCCGGCCAGCGTAGCGAGAAGGGCCAGTACCAGCGGAGCGCAAGCCACCAGTTCCCCGCCCTGCGGCCACAGGTAACGGTACAGATACCCCTGGAATGCAAATTCGTGCAGGGCCAACAAGGCGATCCAGGCGGCCAGGTAGATGAACGAGCAGTAGCGGAAGGCGATACCGATGGCCAGCAGGAACAAGCCAAGCAGCAGCAGGGCCGATATGGGCACCAACTGCTTCAAGTTCAGGGATTCCTCATGGCTCCTGTAGGAAAGAGGCTCCCACAGCACCACGGTGGGCCTGTAGATGTTCCGGGTCTGGACGCGCACCACGAACATCGCCGCCTCGCCGGGCGAAAGCACGACCGGAAACAACGCCTGCCGCCCCAGGATCGGCTGTTCGGCCAAGGCGCGCGACGTACCGCCCATCCATGAGGCCTGCACGTCGAGGGAGCGCTCGTCAACGCGGTAAACGTCGACGTGCTCAAGGCGCAGGAAGCCGACTTCCAGCCAGCGGGTCAGCGCCTGGGGACCGTCGTTGCCCACACTCAACTTGAACCAGACCGCACCCCGCGCCTGGCGAGCGCCCATCTGCCGGGGCCTCGCCCTGGCCCACCCCGGCCCGGCCAGGGCGGCCGCCAGCGACAGGCTGCCCTCGGCATCCTCCAGTGTTTCCAGGCACGCCCAGGGATCAGCGCGCTGCGTGACGGCACTGATGTCCAGGCAGGCAGCCTGCGCGATGGCGGCAGGCGCCAGGAGCCAAAGCCACAGGCCAAGCAGCGTTCCCCAGATGCGGCCTGCCATCAATCTGGAGAATCGGGCTGCGGCGCTTTCCTGTATTGCCTCGGCGTCAGTCCGAAGCGCTCCTTGAAGGCGGTCGAGAAGTTGGCCGGGCAACCATAGCCCACGTCATGGGCAATGACCTTGATCTCCAGGCCGGTTTCGGCAAGCAGGCGCCGGGCCTCTTTCATTCGCGCCTCGAACAGGTACTCGAATACCGTGGAGCCCGCATGCTTCCTGAACACCTCGTTGAGTCGGCGTGAATGCATGCCGACGGCGCGCGCCATTTCGACCAGGGATGGCGTGCGGGCGAGGTCCTGAAGCAACAGGGCGCGGGCCGCGCCGAAGGCGGCTTCATCCGACGCTCCGTGGGCCTTGGCCATGCCGGGATCGGCCACCGGCAAGGGGAGTGTCCGGTGCGAGACACCCAGGTGGACCGCCATGCGCAGTCGCACCTCCTCGGCATTGAAGGGCTTTGCGATGTAATCGACCGCGCCCTCGGACAAGCCCTGAACCCGCTCCTCCACCGAGGCGGCGCCGGTGAGGAATATCAGCGGAATGGACGCCGTCCTGGGCTCCGCCTTCAACAAGCGGCAAGCGGCGATGCCGTCGCACACGGGCATGCGCACGTCCATCAGGATCAGGTCGGGAACGATGTAGCGTGCCTTCTCGAAGCCATCCCTTCCGTTCTCCGCGAGGTACAACCGGTAAGGCTTGTGCCGCAGCATGTCGAACATCAGCCGCCGGCTCTCCTCCTCGTCGTCCACGATCAGGATCCGGGACGTCGTGCCAGGGGTACTGCATACAGCGCTCGGGTTCATGTCTTGTGCAGTCAAAGCGAGTACGACACCGGTCGGTGTGGCGGCATCTTGCCCACGCACCCTTTCTTCAACTTTGCGTTATGGCATATCTGAAATTAGGAATAGAAGCTTTCACTGAAAAAAGTTGAAGACGCAACGGCACGAGGCGATTGGCAGCAAGGATGCCGCCGCGCCTGAGCAAGCCCGCCCCGACTGCCAGGCCGCGATGCTCAGCGCCCGCGAAACACCGCCGCCCTCTTCTCCTGCCACGCCCGCACGCCCTCGCGCAGGTCTTGCGAGGCGTTGACGCGTGCGATGTCGCGCGCCAGGGCTTGCGGGTCCAGCGCGCCGCGGGCGATGGCGCTCAGGTGGCGCTTCATGCCCAGCAGCGCCAGCGGCGCCATGCCGGCCAGGCGCTCGCACCACGCCTGCCCGGCCTGTGCCAGCCCCTCGGGCTCGACCATGCGGTCCAGGTAGCCCAGCGCCAGCATCTGCTGCGCGTCCAGCTTCTCCGCCGCCAGCAGGATGCGCCGCGCCACCGGCAGCCCCAGCCGCGCCACGAAGCGCTCCATGCCACCGCGGTAGAACAGCAACCCCAGCTGCGCCGCGGGCACGAACATCTCCGCCGCGGTGGTGGCGATGCGGAAGTCGCAGGCCAGCGCCAGGTCGGTGGCGCCGCCATACAGGCCGCCGTTGATCACCGCCACCGTCACCGGGCGCGCCGCCTCCAGCGCCGCGGCCAGCGCCTCGAAACGCTCGGCGGCCGTGGCGATGTGCTCGCCCGCCTCGCCCAGGTTGAAGCCGCTGCAGAAATGCCGCCCCTGCGCCTGCAGCCGCAGCACCAGCACCTCCTCGCGCGCATGGACCTCGGCCAGCTGCGACTGCAATACCTCCAGGTCCGACAGCTCCAGCCGGTTGGCCACCGCCGGGCGGCGCAGCGTGATGGTGGCGATGGCGCCGTCGATGGCGAGAACGGGCGGCTGGCCGGCGGGGTCGGTGGGCGTGGTCATGTCGGCGGGGAAAAGAAACACGGACTCGGAAGCTGCGCGGCGCACCGGCCTTCTCTGGGGCCGTGCCCGCCACGGGCGCGGCGATGATACGCAGCGCCGCTCACCCCTCAGCCGCCATCGGCCGCCTCGCCGCCGGCCGCCAGCTCCGCGGGCACCGCCTCGGCCAGGAAGTCGAACACCCGCCGCACCAGGCGGTTGCCGTGGATCTCGCGGTGCACCGCCAGCCAGCACGGCAGCGGCGGAATCCGCAGTTGCGGCAGCAACGGCACCACGCCCGGCCAGTGGCGCAGGTTGTAGCGCGCCACGAAGCCGATGCCCGCGCCCGCGGCCACGAGCTGGCCGTAGGCCACCTGGTCGTCGGTGCGCAGCGCGAAGCCCCGGCGCGCCATCGGCACGCCCATGGCGGCGAAGCCCTGCAAGATGGTCTCGTCGCGGTCGTAGCCGATGAGCACGTGGCCCGGCAGTTCCTCGGGCGAACGCGGCGTGCCGGCACGTGCCAAATAGCGCTGGTGCGCCGCGGCGGTGAGCGCCACCTCGGCGATGCGCCGCGCCACCAGCGAGCCCTGATCGGGGCGCACCATGCGCAGCGCGATGTCGGCCTCGCGGCGCAGCAGGTTGCTGATCTGGTCGGACGCAACCAATTCCACCTCGATGCCGGGCTCGGCTTCGCGCAGCCGCGCCAGCACCGGCGGCAGCAGCCAGGTGGCGGCCACGCGGCTGGCCGTCAGGCGCACGGTGCCGCGCTCGGCGTCGCGCGCGGCAGCCAGCGCATGCAGCAAGGCGCCGGCGCCGTCCTGCATGCGC
>JAEYPG010000327.1 GCA_023410975.1 Pseudomonadota bacterium | reverse complement strand
CCGCGGCGCTGCGGGCCGAGTGGCCCGAGGTGCCCGTGTTCCACGGCGAGCTGGTGCCGGGGGAGCAGCTGCAGGGGCTGCAGCTGCTGCTCAAGAGCCCGGGGCTGTCGCCGCAGGACGCGCGCATCGAGCCGCTGCTCACCGCCGCGCGCGCCATCGGCGTGCGCATCGAGGGCGAGCTGGGCCTGTTCGCGCGCGCGCTGGCCGCGCTCAAGGAGCGCCACGGCTACGCGCCGCAGGTGGTGGCCATCACCGGCACCAACGGCAAGACCACCGTCACCTCGCTGACCTCGCTGCTGCTGCGCCGCTGCGAGCTGCGCGTGGCTACCGCCGGCAACATCGGCCCGACGCTGCTGGACACGCTGTCGCAGGCGCTGGCGCAGGAGACCTTCCCGCGGCCGCTGGCCGAGGCCGCCGCGGCGCCGGCGCAGGACGGCGAGGATGCTGCCGCCGAGGCCGCCGCGCCCGCCGCCGTGGACCTGTCCGCGCCCGATGCCCCGGCGTTGCCGCCCCCGCCGCCGCCCGCGCCGGTGTTCTCGCACCTGCCCGAGGCCTGGGTGCTGGAGCTCTCCAGCTTCCAGCTCGACGGCGTGCAGGGATTCGAGCCCGATGCGGCAGTGGTGCTCAACGTGACGCAGGACCACCTGGACTGGCATGGCGACATGGCGGCCTACGCCCGCGCCAAGGCCGCCATCTACGGCCGCGACGCGGTGATGGTCGTCAACCGCGACGACCCGGCGGTGGAGGCCATGGTGCCGCCGCCCACGGTGGTCAAGGCTGCGGTGCGCGGCGGGCGTCCGCGCGTGGTCTCGCGCCGCGTGGTGCGCTTCGGGCTGGACGTGCCGCGTGTCCCCGGCGACTTCGGCCTGATCGAGGAGCGCGGCGTGGCCTGGCTGGTGCGCGCGCAAGGCGACGAGGAGCCGGTGGGCCCGCGCCGCCGCCGCGACGAGCAGCCCGAGATCCGGCTGCAGCGCCTGATGCCGGCGGATGCGCTGCGCATCCGCGGCCGCCACAACGCGGCCAACGCGCTGGCCGCGCTGGCGCTGGCCAGCGCCGTCGGCTGCCCGATGGGCCCGATGCTGCACGGCCTGCGCGAGTACCGCGGCGAGCCGCACCGCGTGGAGCCGGTGGGCATGGTCGGCGGCGTGGAGGCCTTCGACGACAGCAAGGGCACCAACGTCGGCGCCACGGTGGCCGCGCTCAACGGCCTGGGCTCGGACCGCGACCCGGCCAAGCTGCTGGTGATCCTGGGCGGTGACGGCAAGGGGCAGGATTTCACGCCGCTGGCCGAGCCCGTGGCGCGTTACGCGCGCGGCGTGGCCCTCATCGGGCGCGACGCGCCGGCGCTGCAGGAGGCGCTGGCCGCCACCGAGGCGCCGATGCAGCGCTTCGACACGCTGGAGGACGCCACCGCCTGGTGCTTCGCACAGGCGCGCGAGGGCGACGCCGTGCTGCTGAGCCCGGCCTGCGCGAGCCTGGACATGTTCCGCAACTACGCGCACCGGGCCGAGGTGTTCGTGGCCGCGGTGGCCGCGCTGGCCACCGAGCGCGGGGAGTCGTTGTGAAAGCCCTGCTGAGCCGCCTGCGGGGAGCGCGCGCGACGGCGCGCGAGTACTCGCTGCCCGTGCGCGACTTCGTGCGCACCGCGCCGGCGGAGCCCGCGCGGCTCTCGGGCTTCGACCAGGGCCTGCTGTGGGTCACGGTCGGGCTGCTGGCGCTGGGGCTGGTGATGGTCTATTCGGCCACCGTGGCGCTGCCGGACAACCCGCGCTTCGCGCGCTACACGCCCACGTACTTCCTGGTGCGGCACCTGGCCGCGCTGGGCATCGGCTTCGTGGCCGCGCTGCTGGTGGTGCAGGTGCCGGTGGCGCAGTGGGAGAAGTGGGCGCCCTACCTGTTCGTGGGCTCGCTGGCCGGGCTGGTGCTGGTGCTGATCCCGCACGTGGGCCTGTCGGTCAATGGCGCGCGGCGCTGGATTCCGCTGGGGATCATGAACTTCCAGCCCAGCGAGGCGGCCAAGGTCGGCATCGCCATGTACGCCGCGAGCTACATGGTGCGCAAGATGGACATCAAGGAGCGCTTCTTCAAGGCGGTGCTGCCGATGGCCGTGGCGCTGGGCGTGATCGGCGTGCTGCTGCTGGCCGAGCCCGACATGGGCGCCTTCATCGTGATCGCCGCCGTGGCGCTGGGCATCCTGTTTCTGGGCGGCGTCAACGGCCGCATGTTTTTCCTCAGCGTGGCGGTGCTGGTGGGCGCCTTCGTGCTGATGATCGTGTTCAGCGAATTCCGCCGCCAGCGCATCTTTGCCTACCTGGACCCGTGGAACCCGGAGTACGCGCAGGGCAAGGCCTACCAGCTCACGCACTCGCTCATCGCGCTGGGCCGCGGCGAGTTCACCGGCCAGGGCCTGGGCAACAGCGTGGAGAAGCTGCACTACCTGCCCGAGGCGCACACCGACTTCCTGCTGGCGGTGGTGGGCGAGGAACTGGGCTTCGTGGGCGTGGCGTTCGTGGTGTGCGCCTTCTTCTGGCTCACGCGGCGCATCTTCCACATCGGCCGCCAGGCCATCGCGCTGGACCGTGTCTTCGCCGGGCTGATGACGCAGGGCGTCGGGATCTGGATGGGCGGCCAGGCCTTCATCAACATGGGCGTGAACCTGGGGCTGCTGCCCACCAAGGGCCTGACGCTGCCGCTCATGAGCTACGGCGGCTCGGCCATCCTGATGAACCTCGTGGCGCTGGCCATCGTGATGCGGGTGGACATCGAGAACCGCGCGCTGATGCGGGGAGGCCGCGCATGAGCCGCCACCTCGTGATCATGGCGGCGGGCACCGGCGGGCACGTGATCCCGGGCCTGGCCGTGGCGCGCGAGATGCAGCAGCGCGGCTGGAGCGTGAGCTGGCTGGGCACGCCCGCCGGCATGGAGAACAAGCTCGTGCCGCCTTCGGGCATCACGCTGGACCGCATCGGCTTCAGCGGCCTGCGCGGCAAGGGGCTGGTGCACACGCTCACCGGCGGCATGCGGCTGCTCAAGGCCTTCGTCGAATGCCTGGGCATCCTGCGCCGGCGCCGCGCCGACGCGGTGCTGGGCATGGGCGGCTACGTCTGCTTCCCCGGCGGCATGATGGCCGCGGCGCTGGGCAAGCCGCTGGTGCTGGTCAACGCCGACGCGGCGCTGCTGCTGAGCAACAAGGCGCTGCTGCCGGTGGCCGACGGCGTGGCCTTCGGCTTCGACGGCCAGGCCGCGACGGCGACGAAGCACGCCACCGTCACCGGCAACCCGGTGCGCGCCGAGATCGAGGCGCTGCCCGCGCCCGAGGCGCGCTTCGCTGGGCGCCAGGGGCCGCTGCGCGTGCTGGTGGTGGGCGGCAGCCTGGGCGCCAAGGTGCTCAACGAGACGCTGCCCGCGGCGCTGGCGCTGATGGACCCGGCGCAGCGCCCGCTGGTGACGCAGCAGACCGGCACCGCCCACATCGACAGCGTGCGCGCCGCCTACGCCCAGGCCGGCGTGCAGGCCGAGCTGCTGCCCTTCATCGACGACATGGCCCGGCGCCTGGCGGACTGCGACGTGGTGCTGTGCCGCGCCGGCGCGGTGACGGTGAGCGAGCTGTGTGCCGCGGGCGTGGCCAGCATCCTGGTGCCGCTGATCGTCAGCACCACCTCCCACCAGCGCGACAACGCCGCGTACATGGCGCAGCACGGCGCCGCCATCCACCTGCCGCAGTCCGAACTCTCCCCCCAGGCGCTGGCGCAGCGCCTGGCAGGGCTGGAGCGTTCGCAACTGCTGGCCATGGCGCGGCAGGCCCGCGCCCTGGCCCGGCCGCGCGCTGCCGCGCGCGTGGTCGACACCATCGAAAAGCTCGTCAAGACATGAAACACGCCGTCAAGCACATCCATTTCGTCGGCATCGGCGGCGCCGGCATGAGCGGCATCGCGGAGATCCTGCACAACCTGGGCTACGTGGTTTCGGGTTCGGACCAGTCCGAGAGCGCCACCACCCGGCGCCTGGCGGAGCTGGGCATCCGCGTCTTCATCGGCCACGAGGCCTCGCAGATCCAGGGCGCGCAGGCGGTGGTGACCTCCACCGCCGTGCGCGGCGACAACCCCGAGGTCATCGCCGCGCGCGCCAAGCGCGTGCCCGTGGTGCCGCGCGCGCTGATGCTGGCCGAGCTGATGCGGCTGAAGGCCGGCATCGCCATCGCCGGCACGCACGGCAAGACCACCACCACCTCGCTGGTCACCAGCGTGCTGGCCGAGGCCGGGCTGGACCCCACCTTCGTCATTGGCGGCAAGCTCAACAGCGCCGGCGCCAACTCGGCGCTGGGCAAGGGCGAGCACATCGTGGTGGAGGCCGACGAGAGCGATGCTTCCTTCCTCAACCTCAGCCCGGTGCTGTCGGTCGTCACCAACATCGACGCCGACCACATGGACACCTACGGCCACGACTTCGCGCGGCTCAAGGGGGCCTTCGTCGAGTTCCTGCACCGCATGCCTTTCTACGGCGCGGCGGTGCTGTGCGGCGACGACCCCGGCGTGCGCTCGATCATGCCGATGGTCTCGCGCCCGGTGGTGAGCTACGGCCTGGGCGAGGACGCGCAGGTGCGCGCGGTGGACGTGCAGGCGCTGCCCGGCGGGCAGATGCGCTTCACGGTGCGCCGGCGCAACGGCGAGAAGCTGCCGGACCTGCGCATCACGCTCAACCTGCCCGGCGAGCACAACGTGCGCAACGCGCTGGCGGCCATCGCCATCGCCACGGAGCTGGAGATTCCTGACGCACCCATCGCTGCGGCGCTGGCCAAGTTCGGCGGCGTGGGCCGGCGCTTCCAGCGCTACGGCGACCTGCTGGGCGCACAGGGCCGTTTCACGCTCATCGACGACTACGGCCACCATCCGGTGGAGATGGACGCGGTGCTGTCGGCCGCGCGCGGCGCCTTCCCCGGACGGCGCCTGGTGCTGGCCTTCCAGCCGCACCGCTACACGCGCACGCGCGACTGTTTCGAGGACTTCGTGAAGGTCATGGGGCAGGCCGACGCGGTGCTGCTGACCGAGGTGTATGCCGCGGGCGAGAGCCCGATCGTGGCCGCCGACGGCCGCAGCCTGGCACGCGCGCTGCGCGTGGCGGGCAAGGCGGACCCGGTGTTCGTGGACGATGTGGGGGCGCTGCCGCAGGCCATCGCCGACTTCGTGCGCGAGGGCGACGTGGTGATCTCCATGGGCGCAGGTTCCATCGGCGCGGTGCCGGGACGCCTGGTCGAGATGCTGCCGCGCGGCGAGTGAGGCCAGGGAGGGCAGAACATGAACGTGAAATCACTGGGCAAGGTGGCGGTGCTCATGGGCGGCGAGTCCGCCGAGCGCGAGATATCGCTGCTGTCGGGCAGCGGGGTGCTGCAGGCGCTGCTGTCGCAGGGCGTGGACGCGCACGCCTTCGATCCCGCGCAGCGGCCGCTGGCCGAGCTCAAGAGCGAAGGCTTCAGCCGCTGCTTCATCGCGCTGCACGGGCGCCATGGCGAGGACGGCACGGTGCAGGGCGCGCTGGAGCTGCTGGGCATTCCCTACACCGGCTCGGGCGTGATGGCCAGCGCCATCGCCATGGACAAGGTGATGACCAAGCGCGTGTGGGCCGCCGAGGGGCTGCCCATGCCGCGCCAGGTGGTGCTGCGGCGCCAGGACTGCAGCCCCGGGCGGCTGGCGGCGGTGGTGGCCGAGCTGGGCCTGCCGCTGATCGTCAAGCCGCCGCACGAGGGCAGCTCCATCGGCATGACCAAGGTGGAGCAGGCCTCTCAGCTGGCCGCCGCGGTGGAGCTGGCGGCGCACCACGACAGCGTGGTGCTGTGCGAAGAGTTCGTCGAGGGCGCGGAGCTGACCTGCCCGGTGCTGGGCGAGGGTGACGCGGCGCAGGCGCTGCCCGTGATCCGCATCGTGCCGCCGGCCGCCGGCTACGACTACAACAACAAGTACTTCACCGACGAGGTGAAGTACCTCGTGCCCAGCGGGCTGGACGCCGCGCTGGAGGACCGGATCCAGCAGATCGTGCTGCGCGCGTACCGCGTGCTGGGCTGCCGCGGCTGGGGCCGCGCCGACCTGATGCTGCGCGAGGGCGACGGCGAGCCCTTCCTGCTGGAGATGAACACCTCGCCGGGCATGACCGGGCACTCGCTGGTGCCGATGTCCGCGCGCGCCGCGGGCATCAGCTACGAGCAGCTGTGCCTGCGGCTGCTGACGCAGGCGGCGCTGGACGGCGGCGCGCGGGGCTGAAGGAAGAACGGGACACACGACCATGGTTGCCCGAGCAATGGCCCCGCTGCCGCCCGACGTGCGGCTCACGAACGCGGTGGCCAGCCTGATCTACACGCTGGTGGTGCTGGGGCTGCTGGCCGCGGCGGCGCACTGGGCGTCGCGGCTGCCGCTGTTCGCGCTGCGCGTGATCAGCGTCGAAGGCGAGATCGAGCGCAGCACCCCGGTGCAGCTGCGCAACGAGGCCGTGCCGCAGCTGCGGGGCAACTTCTTCACGCTGGACCTGCAGTCCGCGCGCGAGGCCTTCGAGGCGCTGCCCTGGGTGCGCCAGGCGGTGCTGCACCGGGTCTTTCCCAACCGGCTGGAGGTGCGGCTGCTGGAGCATCGCGCCGCGGCGATCTGGGACGGCGGCGAGGAGGGCAGCGACCGGCTCGTGAGCACGCAGGGCGAGATCTTCGAGGCCAACGTCGGCGACGTGGAGGACGAAGGTCTGCCCGTCTTCGAGGGCCCCGAGGATGGCGCCGCGCGCATGCTGGGAATGCACGCGCGGCTGGCGCCGGTGTTCGAGCCGCTGGGCGGCATCCGGCGGCTCAAGCTCAGCGCGCGCGGCTCCTGGAGCGTGGAAGTCGGCGGCAGTGGCAGCGGCAGCAGTGCCGCGCACGTGGAGCTGGGCCGCGGCAACGACGTGGACGTCGCCGCGCGCAGCGAGCGCTTCGTGCGCACGCTGGCGCAGGTCACGGCCCACTACGAGCGTCCGCTGCAATATGCCGACCTGCGTCACAAGGACGGCTACGTGGTGAAGTTGAAGGGCATCTCGACCACGCTGCCCGGGTCGGCAGCGAAGAAATCCAAATAGAGGGCAGGCAGGCAATGGCCAAGGAATACAAGGATCTGGTGGTCGGGCTGGACATCGGCACCGCCAAGGTGATGGCGGTGGTGGCCGAAGTGCTGCCCGGAGGGGAGCTGCGCGTGGCGGGGCTGGGCGTGGCCTCCTCGCATGGGCTCAAGCGCGGCGTGGTGGTCAACATCGACGCCACCGTGCAGAGCATCCAGCAGGCGCTCAAGGAGGCCGAGATGATGGCCGACTGCAAGATCAGCCGCGTCTACACCGGCATCACGGGCAGCCACATCCGCGGGCAGAACTCCACCGGCATGGTGATCGTGCGCGACAAGGAGGTCACGCCGGTGGACGTGGCGAGGGTGGTGGAGACGGCCAAGGCCATCAACATCCCCAACGACCAGAAGGTGCTGCTGGTCGAGCCGCAGGAATTCGTGATCGACGGCCACGAGGTCAAGGAGCCCATCGGCATGAGCGGCGGGCGCCTGGAGGTGAAGGTGCACATCGTCACCGGCGCGCAGAGCGCGGCGGAGAACATCGTCAAGTGCGTGCGCCGCTGCGGGCTGGAGGTGGAGCAGCTCATGCTCAACCCCAGCGCTTCCAGCGCGGCGGTGCTCACCGAGGACGAGCGCGCGCTGGGCGTGGCGCTGGTGGACATCGGCGCGGGCACCACCGACGTGGCCATCTTCACCGGCGGCTCGATCCGCCACACGGCCGTGATCCCGATCGCGGGCGACCTCATCACCAGCGACATCGCCATGGCGGTGCGCACGCCGACCAAGGACGCCGAGGAGATCAAGGTCGAGTTCGGCGTGGCCAAGCAGCTGCTGGCCGACCCGGCCGAGCAGGTCGAGGTGCCGGGCCTGGGCGATCGCGGCCCGCGCATGCTCTCGCGCCAGGCGCTGGCCGGCGTGATCGAGCCGCGCGTGGAGGAGATCTTCTCGCTGGTGCACCAGGTCATCCGCGACAGCGGCTACGAAGAATTGCTCTCCAGCGGCATCGTCATCACCGGCGGCAGCGCCGTGATGCCGGGCATGGTGGAGTTGGGCGAAGACATCTTTCTGAAACCCGTACGCAAGGGACTGCCGACCTATCACGGCGCCCTGCATGACATGGTGGCCAACCCCCGGTCGGCCACCGTGATGGGTTTGCTGGAGGAGGCACGCCTGGCCAGGGCGCGCGGCATCAAGGCCGCGGCGCAGGCCGGGAGCGTGAAAACAATGTTTGGTCGCGCACGCGACTGGTTTCTCGGGAATTTTTGACGCCGGGCTATCGCAGGCAATCCGGCTGTGTCAACCTAGGAACAATTGCACATCAGGAGGTGCAAACCATGGCTATCGAGATGATCGAAGAATTCGACCAGGGCACCCAGATCCGAGTGATCGGGGTTGGTGGAGGCGGCGGCAACGCCGTGGACCACATGATTGCCCAGGGTGTTCAAGGCGTGGAGTTCGTGGTCGCCAACACCGATGCGCAGGCACTCAATCGCTCGGCGGCGCAGCACACCATCCAGCTCGGCAACAGCGGGCTGGGTGCGGGCGGGCGCCCCGAGAAGGGCCAGGCCGCCGCCGAGGAGGCGGTGGACCGCATCAAGCAGACGCTTGAAGGCGCGCACATGGTCTTCATCACCGCCGGCATGGGCGGCGGCACGGGCACCGGCGCGGCGCCCGTGATCGCGCGCGCGGCCAAGGAGATGGGCATCCTCACCGTGGGCGTGGTCACCAAGCCCTTCGAATTCGAGGGCGCGCGCCGCATGAAGCAGGCCGACACCGGCGTCAACGAGCTCGAAGCCAACGTGGACAGCCTCATCGTCGTGCTCAACGAGAAGCTGCTGGAGACGCTGGGCGACGACGTGACGCAGGACGAGGCCTTCGCGCAGGCCAACGACGTGCTGCGCAACGCCGTGGGCGGCATCAGCGACATCATCCACATCCCCGGCCTGGTCAACGTCGACTTCGAGGACGTCAAGACCGTCATGAGCGAGCCGGGCAAGGCCATGATGGGCACGGCCACCGCCAGCGGCCCGGACCGTGCCAACAAGGCCGCCGACGCCGCCGTGGCCTGCCCGCTGCTCGAAGGCATCGACCTCTCCGGGGCGCGCGGCGTGCTGGTGCTCATCGCCGCGAGCAAGGCCACCTTCAAGCTGGCCGAGTCGCGCAACGCCATGAACACCATCCGCCGCTACGCCGCGGAGGATGCGCACGTGATCTACGGCACCGCCTACGACGAGAGCCTGGGCGACAAGCTGCGCGTGACCGTCATCGCCACCGGCCTGAGCCCGGGCAAGCGCGCCCAGGCGGCCATCAGCATGGTGCACAGCAACACCCGCACCGGCACCGACAACCTGCCCGTGCTCAACAACCTGGCCGCCCCGGCCGGCGGCACCGCCGGCAACGCCGACTACACCGTGCCCAGCGTCTGGCGCCACGGCCGCAGCGCCGCGGCCAAGGTGGACGCGCTGGCGAGCAACGGCATGGACGAGATCGAGATCCCGGCCTACCTGCGCAAGCAGGCGGACTGAGCTTCCAAGGCTTTCCACTCCTGAGCCTGCCTGCAAACCGGGCCGCCGCGAGGCGGCCCTTTTGCTTGGTGGCTCCCCCGGCTCGCGGCCTCGCGGCTTCGTGCCCGCTTCGCGCTTCTTTGCCTTTCTTTGCTTGGCCCCAGCACCGTCCGGCCACCGGGCTTCAAGGACAATTCGAACCATGCTCAAGCAACGCACCCTCAAGTCGCTCACGCGCGCCGTTGGCGTGGGCCTGCACGGCGGTCACAAGGTCGAGCTCACGCTGCGGCCCGCTGCGCCGGACACGGGCATCGTGTTCCGCCGCATCGACCTGCCGGTGCCGGTGGACATCCCGGTCAATGCAGAGGCGGTGTGCGACACGCGGCTGGCCTCGACCATCTCCCCGGGAGGCGACCCGGGCGCGCCCAAGGTGCACACCATCGAGCACGTGATGTCGGCCTGCTGCGGGCTGGGCATCGACAACCTGCAGATCGACATCACCAACGAGGAGGTGCCGATCCTCGACGGCTCGGCCGCGAGCTTCGTGTTCCTGCTGCAGAGCGCCGGCGTGGTGGAGCAGGACGCCCCCAAGCGCTTCATCCGCGTGCTCAGGCCCGTGGAGGTGCGCGAAGGCGAGGGCGCCGCGCTGAAGTGGGCCCGGCTGGAGCCCTACCACGGCTACCGGCTGAGCTTTGAGATCGAGTTCAACCACCCGGCGGTGGACTCCACCGGGCAGCGCGTGGAGTTCGACCTGGGCTCCGGCCGCTACCAGCGCGACATCGCGCGCGCCCGCACCTTCGGCTTCGCCAAGGACGTGGACGCCATGCGCGCGCGGGGCCTGAGCCTGGGCGGCAGCATGGACAACGCCATCGTCGTGGACGACACCCGCGTGCTCAATGCCGAGGGGCTGCGCTACGACGACGAGTTCGTGAAGCACAAGATCCTCGACGCCATGGGCGACCTCTACATCGCCGGCCACCCGCTGCTGGCAGCCTACAGCGCCTACAAGAGCGGGCACGCCCTGAACAACAAGCTGCTGCGCGCGCTGCTGGCCGACCCCTCGGCCTGGGAGATCGTGAGCTTCGAGGACGAGCGCCAGGCGCCGCAGGGCTTCACGCAGCCCGTGCGGGCCTGGTGACGGGCGCCCGCGGCCGCGCATGCTGATCTTCCGCCTCGTCTTCGGCCTGCTGCTGGTGGCCGGCCTGCTGTGCTTCGCGATGTACATCGGCACCCGCGACGTGCGCTGGCGCCGCCGCGGGCTGGTGATCGTGAAATGGACCGTGCTCGCCGGCCTGGGCTTCTTCGGCGTCATCGCGCTGGAGCGGCTGGCGCTGCTGCTGTAGCGGCCGCAGGGTGTTGGACATAGTTCACACCGCAGGCGACTGCGAGCCGCTGGTTGTGGCCGGACGTTGCGAAGTCAGGCACCGGGTTGCATCCTGAATCGTGGTCCCGGCTGGCGGCCCGATGCTGCCGGCCCATGACGACGCGTTCCTCCTCTTCCTCCTCGATGCCTTTGCTGCTCGGCGCCGGGACGGCCGTGCTGATGGCTCTCGGCATGGTCGCCTGCGGCGGCAGCGAGCCCGACGGCGAGCCTGCCTCGGACAACGCCGCCACGCTCAGCTCCTCGGCCTCCGCGGAGACCGTGGTCCAGATGCACGCGGCGCTCTCCGCGGCGCTGGCCGAGATCACCCCGGTGGGGCCCACCGAGAGCGCCATGGCCGTGGTAGCCGGCAGCAACTGTGGCCTGGGCAACTTCCAGGCCGAACTGATGCAGCGCATCAACGCATACCGGGCCCGCGGTGCGAGCTGCGGCGGCTACGGCAGCTTCGCGCCCACCACGGCGCTGGCGTGGAACGACAAGCTGCAGGGCGCTGCGGCCCGCCACTCCTCGGACATGGCCTCGCGCAACTTCTTCAGCCACACCGGCTCCGACGGCAGCAACGCCGGCACGCGCATCACGCAGGCGGGCTACGCCTGGAGCACCTGGGGCGAGAACATCGCCGCGGGCTACGGCACCGTGCAGGCCGCGGTGGACGGCTGGATGGCCAGCCCCGGCCACTGCGCCAACCTCATGAAGCCTGCCTTCAGGCACGTGGGCGTGGCCTGCGTCAGCAACGGCGCCAGCGCCTACCGCATGTACTGGACCCTGGACCTGGCGACGCCGCGCTGAGCCGGCGCTCCTGTCGCGGCGTCCGCCGGCGCCGATGAGCGCGCAACCGCAGCGTGCCGGCGCTCCGCGTCGCCTACGATGGCCTCCGGCCCTGCAAGACCGGGGAGGAGGACCGCCGTGACGACGCCCACGACCGGCGCCCGGAGCGAACTGCGCGCGCGCGTCGGCGCGTGGACGCAGGCCCCGGCGCGATGAACGCCTGGTACCGCCTGCAGCGCGACGCGCTGCTGACGCTGGTGCGCTGGGGCGTGGGCGGGCGTGCCGTGTTCGACGTGCCGCTGCCGCTGCCCTGCGTCGTCTTCGCCAACCACAGCAGCCACCTCGACACGCTGATCCTGCTGGCGGCGCTGCCCGCGCACCAGCGCGAGCAGCTGCGCCCCGTGGCCGGCGCCGACTACTCGAACGCCACGCCCGCGCGCCGCTACGTCGCGCAGCGCCTGCTGCGCGTGGTGCTGATCGACCGCGTGGCCGGCGGCGCGCAGGCGCTGGAGCCGCTGCACGCGGCGCTGGCGGCCGGGGACTCGCTGATCGTCTTCCCCGAGGGCACGCGCGGCAGCGAGCCGCTGCCCGCGGCCTTCAAGTCCGGCCTCTACCACCTGGCGCGCGCGCATCCCGGGCTGGCGCTGGTGCCGGCCTACCTGCACAACCTCTACCGCAGCTGGCCCAAGGGCGCGCCGGTGCCGCTGCCGCTGCTGTGCCGGGTGCGCTTCGGCGCGCCGCGGGTGCTGGAAAGCGGCGAGGGCAAGGAAGGCTTCCTGGAGCGCATGCGCGGCGCCGTGTGCGCGCTGGCCCGGGACTGACGCCATGGCGGCGCTGAGCCCGTACTTCCTGCGCGCCGGCGCGCCGCTGCTGGCGGTCCTGGTGCTGGCCTCCGCCATCGGCGCCGTGCTGCACGCGCGCACCGGCGGACGCAGCGGGACCGTGCACGACCTCAACGCCCGCATCCGCGCCTGGTGGGTGATGGTGGCGGTGCTGTTCGTGGCGCTGGCCCTCGGCCCGGTGGCCGCGGTGGTGGTGTTCGCCTTCTCCTCGTTCATGGCGCTGCGCGAGTTCCTCACGCTCACGCCCACGAAGCCCTCGGACTACTGGGCGCTGTTCCTGGCCTTCTTCGTGGCGCTGCCGCTGCAGTACCTGCTGCTGGGCGTGCAGTGGTACGGGCTCTTCGCCGTCTTCATCCCGGTCTACATGTTCGGGCTGATCTCCTCGGTCTCGGCGCTGTCGCAGGACACGGAGGACTTCCTCTCGCGCAACGCGCGCATCGTGTTCGCGCTCATGGCGTGCGTGTACGGCGTGAGCCATGCGCCGGCACTGCTGATGCTGCAGATCCCCGGCTTCGAAGGCCGCAGCGTGGAGCTGCTGTTCTTCTTCACCTTCACGGTCCAGATCAGCGACGTGCTGCAGCTCGTGTTCGGCAAGCTCTTCGGCCGCCGCAAGCTGGTGCCGCGGCTCGGCCCCTCCACGACCTGGGAAGGCCTGGCGGGCGGCGCGCTGTCCACCGTGGCGCTGGGTGCGGCGCTGCATGGCGTCACGCCCTTCGGCCCGGCGATGGCGGCGCTGCTGGCAGCGCAGATCGTGGCCTGCGGCGTGCTGGGCGGGCTGGTGATGTCGGCGGTGAAGCGCTCGCTGGGCGTCAAGGACTGGGGCCAGTCCATTGCCGGCCCTGGGGGCTACATGGACCGGCTGGATTCCATCACCTTCGCCGCGCCGGTGTTCTTCCACGTCGTGCGCTACTGGTGGACGCCGTAGCGGCGCCCGCGGCAGCAGCGCTCAGTACGCCCGACCCTTGCGGTACAGCGCGTGCTGGCGCCGCTCCAGTTCGCCGCCCGCGCTGGCCATGGCCGCCAGCGAGGTGCCGGCGTGGGCATGCGCGATGGCGATGCCCAGCGCGTCGGCCGCGTCGGGGCCGGGCGGGGAGGGCAGGGAGAGCAGCCGCATCACCATGTGCTGCACCTGCTCCTTGCGCGCGTGGCCGTTGCCCACGATGGCCTTCTTCATCTGCAGCGCGGTGTACTCCGCCACCGGCAGGTCGCCCGACACCAGCGCCGCCATTGCCGCGCCGCGCGCCTGGCCCAGCAGCAGCGTGCTCTGCGGGTTGACGTTGACGAACACGATCTCGACGGCGGCGCAGGTGGGCGCGTAGCGCGACTGCACCTCGCGCACGCCCTCGAAGATGATCTTCAGCCGCCCGGGCAGGTCGCCGCGTGCGGCGTCCTTGGTGCGGATCGTGCCGCTGGCGACGTAGCCCAGGTGCGGCCCGTCGGCCTCGATGACGCCGAAGCCCGTGGTCTGCAGGCCGGGGTCGATGCCGAGGATGCGCATGGAATTTTCACCTTCCCCGTGCGCCCCGAGCCCTTCGACGGGGCTCAGGACAGGCCTGTCGAAGGGCCCGTGGCCCGGCGGGGCGACAAGGCTTCGACAAGCTCAGCCCGAACGGAGTTCTTTCGCTGAAGTGGTCGTCAAACGAAGAAGCCGCCGCACCGGGCTTCGCCCTGCGCGGCGGCTTCCGGTTCATGGGATCAATGGCGGAAGTGGCGCGTGCCGGTGAACACCATCGCGATGCCGCGCTCGTCGGCGGCGGCGATCACCTCGTCGTCACGCACGCTGCCGCCGGGCTGGATCACGCAGCCCGCGCCGGCGTCCACCACCACGTCCAGGCCGTCGCGGAACGGGAAGAAGGCGTCGCTGGCCACGGCCGAGCCCTGCAGCGTCAGCTTGGCGTTCTCGGCCTTGATGCTGGCGATGCGCGCGCTGTCGATGCGGCTCATCTGGCCCGCGCCCACGCCCAGCGTCATGCCGCCGGCGCAGAACACGATGGCGTTGCTCTTGACGAACTTGGCCACCTTCCAGGCGAAGAGCAGGTCCTGCATCTGCTGCTCGGTCGGCTTGAGCTTGGTCACGACCTTGAGGTCGGCCGGGTCGAAGTCGCGGTTGTCGGCGGTCTGCAGCAGCAATCCGCTACCCACGCGCTTGGCGTCCATGAAGTTCAGGCCCTGGTCCCAGGGCTTGTCGCCGCCCGGGGGCAGGTCGATGTGCAGCAGCCGGGCGTTGGCCTTGCTGGCGAACACGGCGCGCGCCTCCTCGGTGAAGCCCGGGGCGATCAGCACTTCCACGAACTGCTTGGCCACCAGCTCCGCGCCGGCCTTATCCAGCGGGCGGTTGAAGGCGATGATGCCGCCGAAGGCCGAGGTGGGATCGGTCTTGAAGGCCTTGCTGTAGGCCTCGGCCGGGCTGGCGCCCACGGCCACGCCGCAGGGGTTGGCGTGCTTGACGATCACGCAGGCCGGCGCGTCGCTGAAGCTCTTGACGCATTCCCAGGCCGCGTCGGCGTCGGCGATGTTGTTGTACGAGAGCTCCTTGCCCTGCAGCTGCCTGGCCGTGGCCAGCGAGCCGGGCGCGGGATGGAGGTCGCGGTAGAAGGCGGCCTGCTGGTGCGAGTTCTCGCCGTAGCGCAGGTCCTGCAGCTTGACGAAGCGGCCGTTGGTCTGGCCGGGGAAGAGGCTCTGCTTGGGCTGCTCGCCCTCGGCACCCAGCTCCAGGGAGGACAGGTAGTCGCTGATGGCGCCGTCGTACTGCGAGATGCGGTTGAAGGCGTCCACGGACAGCTTGAAGCGCGTGGCGCGGCTGACCTTGCCGTCGGCCTTGAGCTCGGCCAGCACCTGGGCGTACTGCGAGGCGTCGGTGAGCACCGCCACGTCGTTCCAGTTCTTGGCGGCGGAACGCACCATGGCCGGGCCGCCGATGTCGATGTTCTCGATCGCGTCCTCCAGCGTGCAGCCGGGCTTGGCCACGGTGGCCTCGAACGGATAGAGGTTCACCACCAGCAGCTCGATGGTGTCGATGCCGTGCTCCTGGAGCGCCGCCATGTGCGCCGGCACGTCGCGGCGGGCCAGCAGGCCGCCGTGCACGCGCGGGTGCAGCGTCTTGACGCGGCCGTCGAGCATCTCGGGGAAGCCGGTGACTTCGGCCACCTCGGTGACGGGCAGGCCGGCGTCGGCCAGGAGCTTGGCGGTGCCGCCGGTGGACAGCAGCTTCACGCCGGTGGCGTGCAGCTCACGGGCGAATTCGACGATGCCGGTCTTGTCGGAGACGGAGATGAGGGCGGTGGTCATGATTGGAGTGGGATAAGAAGAAACGTTTTCCGTTCGCCCTGAGCCTGTCGAAGGGCTTGCGGCCCGGTGGTGCGGCAGGGCTTCGACAAGCTCAGCCCGAACGGGGTTTTTAGTTGGGGGCCGAAGGGGAGGACGGCGACCCCAGCAGCTTGTGCTCCAGCAGCTTGCGCCGCAGCGTGTTGCGGTTGATGCCCAGCCACTCGGCGGCCTTGCTCTGGTTGCCGGCGGCGTGCTGCATCACCACCTCCAGCAGCGGCTTCTCGACGATGGCGATGATCATTTCGTGGACGGAATGGGGCTGCGCGCCGTCGAGGTCCCGGAAGTACTCCTCCAGGCTCTCGCGGACGCTGGCCTCGATCAGTTGCTTGCTCATGCGGTGAGTTCGAGTCGTTCGTCGTTGGCTGCCAGCGGCAGGCGCTCGTGCTGCGCGGCGAGCTCGTCGAACCACTCGCCCACGGCCAGCAACTGCTGCTCGCAGCTCTCAATCAGGTTCATGCGGGCGCGGAAGTCCTCGCCGCCGGGCAGGGCGCGCACGGCCCAGCCGATGTGCTTGCGCGCGCTGCGCACGCCGCTGTATTCGCCGTAGAGGCCGTAGTGGTCCTGCAGGTGCTCCAGCAGCCAGGCGCGCACCTCGCGCACCGTGGGCGGTGCCAGCAGCTCGCCGGTGGCGAGGTAGTGCGCCACCTCGCGGAAGATCCACGGCCGCCCCTGCGCGGCGCGGCCGATCATCAGCGCGTCGGCCTTGGTGTAGTCCAGCACCTGCCGCGCCTTCTGCGGCGAGTCGATGTCGCCGTTGGCCACCACCGGGATGGCCAGCGCCGCCTTCACCGCGGCCACCGTGTCGTACTCGGCCTGGCCCTTGTAGCCCTGCTCGCGCGTGCGGCCGTGCACGGTGAGCATGGCGATGCCGGCGCTCTCGGCCGCGCGCGCCAGGCGCAGCGCGTTCTTCTCGGCCTCGCACCAGCCGGTGCGCATCTTCAGCGTCACGGGCACGTTGCGCGGGGCGCAGGCGGCGACCACCGCCTCGACGATGGACAGCGCCAGCGGCTCGTCCTGCATCAGCGCCGATCCGGCCCAGACGTTGCAGACCTTCTTGGCCGGGCAGCCCAAGTTGATGTCGATGACCTGGGCGCCGCGGTCGATGTTGTAGAGCGCGGCCTCGGCCATCTGCGCCGGGTCCACGCCGGCGATCTGCACCGCGATGGGCTCGACCTCGCCGGCGTGGTCGGCGCGGCGCGAGGTCTTGAGCGAATTCCACAGCTCCCGCTTGGAGGTGACCATCTCGCTGACCGCGTAGCCCGCCCCCAGCCGCTTGCACAACTGGCGGAACGGACGGTCCGTCACACCTGCCATGGGGGCGACGAACAGCGTATTCGGTAGCGTGATCGCTCCGAGTTTCATGGGTCAGGCGGGGGGGGGTGCTGAAAAAGGAGGCAGGAGTATAGCGGCGGCGCCTGCCCTGCCTGCCGGCGCCAGGGTGGCGCGGCGCCGGGCGGCGGCCTGCCGGTTGGGCCTGGAAGGCCACCCGGGGCGGGCCGGGGGCTGCACATAATGGGCCGATGGAAGTGTGGATGTTGAAGGTTCTGGAGGCCCTGGCGCTGCCCGAGTTCGGGCTGAGCACGGTGTTCATCGTGGCGCTGGTGTCGGCCACGCTGCTGCCGCTGGGCTCGGAGCCGGCGGTGTTCGGTCTGGTGAAGCTGGAGCCGTCGCTGTTCTGGCCCGCGGTGCTGGTGGCCACCGCCGGCAACACGCTGGGCGGGGCCATCAGCTGGTGGATGGGCTATGGCGCGGAAGTGGTCGTGGAGCACGCGCGCCACAAGCCCACCGAGCACCGGGTGCTGGGCTGGCTGGAGCGCTTCGGCCCCAAGGCCTGCCTGCTGAGCTGGCTGCCCGTGGTGGGCGACCCGCTGTGCGCCGTCGCCGGCTGGCTCAAGCTCCCGTTCTGGCCCTGCATGCTCTACATGGCGATCGGGAAGTTCGGCCGCTACCTGGTGATGACGGCGGCGCTGCTGTGGTGGTTCCCGGGGCGGTTCACGCCGTGAGGCCGTCCGCCTCGCTTCGCCGCATGAGCCGCTGCGCCAGCAAGCTCGCCGGCCGCATGGCGGCCCGCTCCGCCGCCAGCCCCCGCGCCAGCGGCTGATCCCCCGCCCGCAGCGCCGCCTCGATCAGCGTCAGGTCCAGCAGGTCGCGCTGCGCGTGGCTGCCGCCGAAGCG
>JAEYPG010000271.1 GCA_023410975.1 Pseudomonadota bacterium | reverse complement strand
GGGTGCTGCAGGATCCGCCCCGTTCCACGCCGCCCAAGGAAACGCCGCCCGCACGTGATCTGGCCAAGGAGCGCGAGGCCGCTGCCCGCGAAGCCCGTGAACGCGAGGCGGCCCGCCAGAAGGAACTGGCGGCCCGCGAGGCCAAGGAGAAGGAGGCCGCCGCCCGCGAGGCGCGTGAAGCCCGCGAGCGTGAGGCAAAGGAAAAGGAAGCCGCTGCGCGCGAGGCCCGGGAAAAGGCCGCGGCCCGCGAGGCCAAGGAGCGCGAAGCGCGAGAAGCCCGCGAGGCGATGGCCCGCGAAGCCTTGAAGGACACGTCGCGCAGCGACGCGGTGGAGAAGCGCTACATCGTGCAGGTCGGAGCCTTCGCCGATGCCGGCGCCGCCAGCGAGGCGCGGGCTCGGGCCGAGAAGGTCGGCGTGCGCACCTACACGCAGGTGATCGAGACCGACGCGGGGCGCCGCATCCGGGTGCGGGTGGGGCCTTTCAACAGCCGTGAAGAGGCTGACAAGGCGCTTGGCAAACTCCGCGCTGCCGGGTTGCCCACGGCGCTGCTGCCGCAGTGATGGATTTCGTTGCCGGCTTGGGCTGGGTCGATGTCGCGATGCTGGGCCTGCTGCTGCTGTCCTCGCTGGCAGGCTTGTGGCGCGGCTTGATCTTTGAAGTGCTGTCGCTGGCCGGCTACGGGGTGGGCTGGCTGGCAGCGCAAAGGTTTTCGCCCGTGGCGGCCGAGTGGCTGCCGTGGGAGGGTGCGTTGCCCGCCTGGCGGCTGGCCGCAGCCTACGTGCTGGTGTTCATCGCCGCGCTGCTGCTGTGTGGCCTGGCCGCGCGGCTGCTGCGGATGCTGGTGCAGGCTTCGCCGCTGGGGCCACTGGACCGGCTGCTGGGTGCGGGTTTCGGGCTGCTGCGCGGGCTGCTGGCGCTTCTGGTGCTCAGCACCCTGGTGGCGCTGACGCCGCTGGCGCACTCGCCGACCTGGACCGCCTCCAGCGGCGCCGCCTGGCTGCAGGCGCTGCGACAAGGCATTCAACCCGTGCTGCCGTCCGCGGTGGCACGGCACCTGCCGGCGCTCTAAAGCGCCGGCATCACTGAAGGACGCAAGACCATGTGTGGGATCGTCGGTGTCATTTCCCAGACGCCCGTCAACCAGCTGATCTACGACGCGCTGCTGCTGCTGCAGCACCGCGGCCAGGATGCCGCCGGCATCGTCACGATGCAGGGCACCAAGTGCTACATGCACAAGGCGCGCGGCATGGTGCGCGACGTGTTCCGCACCCGCAACATGCGCGCGCTGCCGGGCAACGTCGGCCTGGGCCAGGTCCGCTATCCCACCGCCGGCAACGCCTACAGCGAAGAGGAGGCGCAGCCTTTCTACGTCAACGCGCCCTTCGGCATCGTGCTGGTGCACAACGGCAACCTCACCAACGCGCATGCGCTGAAGAAGGAGCTGTTCGACATCGACCGCCGCCACATCAACACCGAGAGCGATACCGAGGTGCTGATCAACGTGCTGGCGCACGAGTTGGAGCGCAGCGCGCGCGACCTGCCGCTGACGCCCGAGAAGATCTTTGACGCCGTGGCAGCGGTGCACAAGCGCATCAAGGGCAGCTATGCCGTGATCGCGCTCATCGCCGGCCAGGGCCTGCTGGCTTTCCGGGACCCCTTCGGCATCCGTCCGCTGGTGTACGGCGAGGCCGACCTGCCCGAGGGCAAGGAGGTGGTGGTGGCCAGCGAGAGCGTCACGCTGGAGGGCACCGGCCACCACATCGTGCGCGACGTGGCGCCGGGCGAGGCGATCTTCATCGACATGGCGGGCAACGTGCACGCGCGCCAGTGCGCCGAGAAGCCCTCGCTGCAGCCGTGCATGTTCGAGTACGTGTACCTGGCGCGGCCGGACTCGGTGATGGACGGCATCTCGGTGTACCAGGCGCGGCTGAACATGGGCGAGACGCTGGCGCAGCGCGTGATCTCGACCATGCCGCCCAGCGAGATCGACGTGGTGATCCCGATTCCCGAATCCAGCCGGCCCTCGGCCATGCAGCTGGCGCAGAAGCTGGGCATGCCGTACCGCGAGGGCTTCGTCAAGAACCGCTACGTGGGCCGCACCTTCATCATGCCGGGGCAGGCCAAGCGCAAGAAGTCGGTGCGCCAGAAGCTCAATGCCATCGCCAGCGAGTTCAAGGGCCGCAACGTGCTGCTGGTGGACGACTCCATCGTGCGCGGCACGACCAGCAAGGAAATCGTGCAGATGGCGCGCGAGGCCGGCGCGCGCAAGGTGTACATGGCCTCCGCGGCGCCGCCGGTGCGCTTCCCGAACGTGTACGGCATCGACATGCCGACCAAGGAGGAGCTCATCGCCCACGGCCGCAGCATCGAGGAGGTGCGCGAGTTCATCGGCGCCGACGCGCTGATCTACCAGGACGTGGAGGCGATGAAGCGCGTGGTGGCTGCGCTCAACCCGCAGCTCGACGGCTTCGAGGCCTCGTGCTTCGACGGGCGCTACATCACGGGCGACGTCTCGGTGGAGGACTTCGAGACCATGCGCGAGCAGCGCCAGTCCCAGGGCAATGACGAGGAAGACGGCCCGGGCCGCTCACGCCTGGCCCTGCAGAACGCGGCGGAGCAGGCCTGATGGACGCGGGCAAGAAGTTGCCGCGGGTGGAGCTGCCCGCCGACGCGCGCATCGACACCATCGCCGTGCGCGAGGGGCTGCCGGCCACGCCCTGGGGGGAGAACGCCGAGGCGCTGTTCCTGACCAGCAGCTTCGTGCACCCGGACGCGGCGACCGCGGCGCGGCGCTTCGCCAACGAGGAGGAGGCTTTCGTCTACAGCCGCTTCTCCAACCCCACCGTCATGATGATGGAGCGCCGCCTGGCGGCGATGGAGGGCACCGAGGCCTGCATCGCCACTTCCAGCGGCATGGCGGCGATCATGCTGCTGTTCATGGGGCTGCTGAAGGCCGGCGACCACGTGGTGTGCTCGCAGAGCGTCTTCGGCTCCACCATCAAGCTGCTGCAGGGCGAGTTCGGCAAGTTCGGCGTGCAGAGCACCTTCGTCCCGCAGACGGACGTGGAGGCCTGGCGCGCGGCCATGCGGCCCAACACCAGGCTGCTGTTCGCGGAGACGCCGAGCAACCCGCTGACGGAGGTATGCGACATCGCGGCGCTGGCGAAGATCGCGCACGAGGGCGGGGCGCTGCTGGCGGTGGACAACTGCTTCTGCTCGCCGGCGCTGCAGCAGCCGGTGAAGCTGGGGGCGGACCTGATCATCCACTCCGGCACCAAGTACCTGGATGGACAGGGCCGCGTGATCGCCGGTGCCGTCTGCGCCAGTGAAGCGCTGGTCAACGACAAATTCGTGCCCGTGATGCGCAGCGCCGGCATGAGCCTGTCGCCCTTCAACGCCTGGGTGGTGCTCAAGGGGCTGGAGACGCTGTCCATCCGCATGCGGGCGCAAAGCGAGAAGGCGCTGCAGCTGGCGCGCTGGCTGGAGGCGCAGCCCCAGGTCAACAGGCTCTACTACCCGGGGCTGGCTTCCCACCCGCAGCACGAGCTGGCGATGCGCCAGCAGTCGGGGCTGGGCGGCGCGGTGGTGAGCTTCATCGTGCAGGGCGACACGCCGGAAGCGGCGCGCGCGAACGCCTTCGCTGTGATCGACGCCACGCGCATCTGCTCCATCACCGCCAACCTGGGCGACACCAAGACCACCATCACGCACCCGGCCAGCACCTCGCACGGCCGGCTGACCGAGGCGCAGCGCCAGGCCGCGGGCATCACGCAGGGGATGATCCGCGTGGCCGTGGGCCTGGAGGACGTCGAGGACCTCAAGGCCGACCTTGCCCGCGGCCTGCACAAGCTCTGACCCAATGACCACCGAACGCACCCCCGTCCGTACACGTTTTGCCCCGTCGCCCACCGGCTTCATCCACCTGGGCAACATCCGCTCGGCCCTGTATCCCTGGGCCTTCGCGCGCGCCAACGCCGGCACCTTCATCCTGCGCATCGAGGACACCGACCTGGAGCGCAGCTCGCAGGCGGCGGTGGACGTGATCCTGGAAGGCATGGCCTGGCTGGGCCTGGACCACGACGAGGGCCCGTACTACCAGATGCAGCGCATGGACCGCTACAAGGCGGTGCTGGCGCAGATGCTGGAGCAGGGGCTGGCCTACCGCTGCTACATGAGCAGCGCCGAGCTCGACGCGCTGCGCGAGCGCCAGATGGCGGCCAAGCTCAAGCCGCGCTACGACGGCACCTGGCGCCCCGAGCCGGGCAAGACTCTGCCGCCGGTGCCCGAAGGCGTGCAGCCGGTGATCCGCTTCAAGAGCCCGGTGGGCGGCAGCGTGAGCTGGGACGACAAGGTCAAGGGCCGCATCGAGTTCAGCAACGAGGAGCTGGACGACCTCGTCATCGCGCGCCCTGACGGCACGCCCACCTACAACTTCTGCGTCGTGGTGGACGACATCGACATGGGCATCACCCACGTCATCCGTGGCGACGACCACGTCAACAACACGCCGCGCCAGATCCACATCTTCCGTGCCCTGGGCAAGGAACCGCCGGTGTACGCGCACCTGCCCACCGTGCTCAACGAGCAGGGCGAGAAGATGAGCAAGCGCAACGGCGCCAAGCCCGTGACGCAGTACCGCGACGAGGGTTTCCTGCCTGAGGCGATGGTGAACTACCTGGCGCGCCTGGGCTGGAGCCACGGCGACGACGAAATCTTCACGCGCGAGCAGTTCCTGCAGTGGTTCGACCTGGACCACCTGGGCAAAAGCGCCGGCCAGTACGACGAGGCCAAGCTGCGCTGGGTCAACGCCCAGCACATCAAGCGCACGGCCGATGCGGAGCTGGCGCCGCTGGTGCGCGAGCAACTGGGCAGGCGCGGCATCGAGGTGCCGGCGGGCTTCGCGCTGGAGCAGGCCGTTGGCTTGTTCAAGGACCGTTGCGCCACCACGGTGGAACTGGCCGACTGGCTGAGCCTGTACTTCGTCGAAGCCAAGCTTTCGGCCGAGGAAGCGGCCCAGCACCTCACGCCCGCACTGCAGCCGGCACTGGCGTCGCTGCGCGAGCGGCTGCTGGCACTGCCGGGCTGGGACAAGGCGGGCATTGCCGGCGCGCTCAAGGCGACGCTGGCCGAACACGGCTTGAAAATGCCGCAACTGGCCATTCCGGTGCGACTGCTGGTGTGCGGTCGCGCCCAGACGCCCTCGGTGGATGCAGTGCTCGAACTTTTTTCGAAAGAAGAGGTTGCGAAACGCTTGCAAAGCTCGCAAGAGTCGCTATAGAATCTCGTTCTCGCTTGATGAACAGCGCGAAACACGAAGACAACAGCGAAAGCTGAAGTGTTCGGCCCGAAGGGGGTATAGCTCAGCTGGGAGAGCGCTTGCATGGCATGCAAGAGGTCAGCGGTTCGATCCCGCTTACCTCCACCATCCAACCAAAAGTTGGTGGTCGGCGCGAGGTTCATCAGGGGTGAAGGATTAAGTCCCCTTCGTCTAGAGGCCTAGGACACGACCCTTTCACGGTTGTAACAGGGGTTCGAATCCCCTAGGGGACGCCAAGTTTGGCTGCGCTTGCGGAAGTTAATTCCGGCGATGCAGCTACCGACGCGGAGTGGTAGTTCAGTCGGTTAGAATACCGGCCTGTCACGCCGGGGGTCGCGGGTTCGAGTCCCGTCCACTCCGCCAAAGTATTTCGTTGCCTCCTTGAACGGCGCGCAATTCCCGAAGGGGGTATAGCTCAGCTGGGAGAGCGCTTGCATGGCATGCAAGAGGTCAGCGGTTCGATCCCGCTTACCTCCACCACCGGACAAATGCCGGTTCGTGGCGCGACGTTCAAGAAACGGTAAACCGTGAGATGCTCACGATTTCCGAGCGCTGTTGAAAAGGCCATCCTCTGGATGGCCTTTTTGCTTTGGAAAGCCTTTTTGCACCGATTTTTGGCAGCCATGCTGCTGGCATGTAGGGCCATGGTTCCGATACCGGCCGGCACACGATGTGCGTACGCATCCAAGGCTGGCACCACCGGGCCCACTTCCTTGGAAAAAACCCGCATGCGACCGCTATGGGACTGTGAATTGCCCGCTTTCGTCCTTGGGGGTCTCAGCGCTGCGCCTAGAATCCGGACGATTGTTACGGGAGTCTGTATATGCCCTTGAAGCGACCTGGCGGTAAGGCCGGCGAAGAAGACAACGCCGGGCACGGCGGGCCCCGCATCCTCAAGAAGTATCCCAACCGTCGCCTTTACGACACCCACACCAGCGCCTACATCACGCTGGCAGACGTGAAGACGATGGTGCTCGACGGACAGGACTTCGAGGTGCGCGACGCCAAGTCGGGTGAGGATCTCACACGCAGCATCCTGCTGCAGATCATCCTGGAAGAAGAAACCGGCGGCGTTCCGATGTTCTCGACCCAGATGCTGGCGCACATCATCCGTTTCTATGGGCACGCCATGCAGGGGCTCATGGGTTCCTATCTGGAAAAGAACCTGCAGACCTTCGTCGAGCTGCAAAACCGTTTTGCCGAGCAAAGCCGCGGCTTGTACGACGCGCAAAAATTCACGCCCGAGATGTGGACGCAGTTCCTCAGCGGCCAGGCTCCGCTGATGCAAGGCCTCATCGGCAATTACATGGAGCAGTCCAAGAAGCTGTTCACGCAGATGCAAGAGCAGATGCAAAAACAGGCCGAAACGCTGTTCCCCAACATGCCCGGTTTTCCCGGTTCAAAACGTCAGCCTTGACGAATGCGGGACAATTCCCGCATGAGTCATCCCATTAACCCCGCCGCGCCGGCCGGCGCGGCGCCCACCATCGGTTTCGTTTCGCTGGGCTGCCCCAAGGCACTGACGGATTCCGAGCTGATCCTGACCCAGCTGCGCGCCGAAGGCTACGAAACCAGCAAGACCTACGCCGGCGCCGATCTCGTCATCGTCAACACCTGCGGCTTCATCGACGACGCCGTCAAGGAAAGCCTGGACACCATCGGCGAGGCCCTGGCCGAGAACGGCAAGGTCATTGTCACCGGCTGCCTGGGCGCGCGCGCGGGGCAGCAGGGCGGCGACAACCTGGTGAGGGAAGTCCATCCCAAGGTGCTGGCCGTCACCGGCCCGCATGCGACGCAGGAGGTGATGGACGCGGTGCACCAGCACGTGCCCAAGCCGCACGACCCCTTCATCGACTTGGTGCCCGAGGCGCGCGGTGCCGCCGGCATCAAGCTGACGCCGAAGCACTACGCGTATCTGAAGATCAGCGAGGGCTGCAACCACCGCTGCAGCTTCTGCATCATCCCCAGCCTGCGCGGCGACCTGGTGTCGCGCCCGATCGGCGACGTGCTGGGTGAGGCCCGCGCGCTGTTCGAATCCGGCGTGAAGGAGCTCCTCGTCGTCAGCCAGGACACCAGCGCCTATGGCGTCGACGTGAAGTACCGCACCGGCTTCTGGGACGGCAAGCCCGTGCGCACGCGCATGCTGGAGCTGTGCGAGCAACTCGGCGCGCTGGCCGAGCAGCACGGCGCCTGGGTGCGGCTGCACTACGTCTATCCGTACCCGCACGTCGACGAGGTGCTGCCGCTGATGGCCGCCGGCCGCATCCTGCCGTACCTCGACATTCCGCTGCAGCACGCGCACCCCGACGTGCTCAAGCGCATGAAGCGCCCGGCCAGCGGCGAGCGCCACCTGGAGCGCATCGCCAAGTGGCGCGAGGTCTGCCCGGAGCTGGTGGTCCGCAGCACCTTCATCGCCGGCTTCCCCGGCGAGACGGAAGCGGAGTTCGAGTACCTGCTGCAGTTCATGCAGGAAGCGCAGATCGACCGCGCCGGCTGCTTCGCCTACTCGCCAGTGCAGGGTGCCACGGCCAACGAGCTGGCCGGCGCGGTGCCGGACGCCGTGCGCGAGGAGCGCCGCGCGCGCTTCATGGCCACGGCCGAGCGCATTTCGGTGGAGAAGCTGCGCCGCCGCGTCGGCGCCACCATGCAGGTGCTGGTGGACAGCGCGCCGGCGCTGGGCCGCAAGGGCGGCGTGGGCCGCACCTATGCCGACGCGCCGGAGATCGACGGCACCGTGCGCATCCTCCCGCCCGAGAAGGCCTCGCGCACGCTGAAGGTGGGCGAGTTCACGCGCGTGCGCATCGTCGCGGCCGAGGGGCACGACCTGGTGGGCATGCCGGTATGAGCGAGAAGCAGCAGCGCAGTACTTCGCTGATCCATCACGAGTACGTCGCGCCGGGCGGCTTCGGGTCGCCGGTGGTGGCCGTGCACAAGGCCTCCACCGTGTTCTTCCCGAACACGGCGGCGCTGCGCACGCACAGCTGGCTCGACAAGTCCGCCTACACCTACGGCCTGCACGGCACGCCCACCACCTTCACGCTGGAGGCGCGCATCGCCTCGCTGGAGGGCGGCCAGCACGCACTGCTGGCGCCCAGCGGCCTGGCCGCCATCTCGCTGGTGGACATCGCGCTGCTGGCCTCGGGCGACGAGGTGCTGCTGCCCGACAACGCCTACGGGCCGGGCAAGACCTTCGCGCGGCACGAGCTGAAGTCCTGGGGCATCGCCCACAAGGTCTACGACGCGATGGACCCGGCCTCCCTGGCCGAGCTGCTGACGCCGCAAGCCAAGCTCGTTTGGCTGGAGGCCGCGGGCTCCGTGACCATGGAGTTCCCGGACCTGCGCGCGCTCATCCGCACCGTGCGCGAGCGCGCGCCGCAGGCCGTGATCGCGCTGGACAACACCTGGGGCGCCGGCATCGCCTTCGACGCCTTCGCCCTCGGCGTGGACCTCACGGTGCATGCGCTGACCAAGTACCCCTCCGGCGGCGGCGACGTGCTCATGGGCTCCGTCGTCACCGCCGACGAGGCGCTGTACCGCCGCTTGGCCCTGGCGCACAGCCGGCTGGGCCTGGGCGTGGGCCTCAACGACGTGGAAGCGGTGCTGCGCTCGCTGCCCTCGCTGCCGCTGCGCTACGCGGCGCAGGACGCCGCCGGGCGGCAGCTCGCGCGCTGGTGCGCGCAGCGCAGCGAGTTCGCGCGCGTGCTGCATCCGGCGCTGCCCGGCGCACCGGGCCACGAGCACTGGGCCGACACCTGCAGCGCCGCCGCCGGCCTGTTCACGGTGGAGCTCGACCCCCGCTATACCCCGGCACAAGCCGACGCGGTGGTGGACAAGCTGAAACTCTTCCGCATCGGCTGGTCCTGGGGCGGGCCGGTGAGCCTGGCCGTGCCCTACGACGCGGCCAGCCTGCGCAGCCGGCCGGTGGCTTACCGCGGCACGCTCATCCGCTTCAGCCTGGGGCTGGAGGCGGTGGAGGACCTGCAGGCCGACCTGGAGCAGGCGCTCGCCGTTCTGCAGGCGCAAGCGTGAAACCCGCTGCTTCACGTTGGGCGCACGTGGATGCGCTCAAGGCGGTCGCGTGCCAGTTGATCGTGCTGCACCACCTGGCCTTCTACGGCCCGATGTCGGACACGGCCGCCGAGCTGGCGCCGGAACTCATCGGCTGGCTGTCGCAGCACGCGCGCGTGGCGGTGCAGGTGTTCCTGGTGCTGGGCGGCTTCCTGGCCGCGCGCAGCCTGGCACCGCAGGCGCGCCTGAAGCACGGCGCCGCGCCCTGGGAACTGCTGGGCGACCGCTATGCGCGGCTGGCGCTGCCCTATGCGGTGATGCTGCTGATCTCCATCGCCGCATCGGCCCTGGCGCGCGAGTGGATGGACCACGCCAGCATTTCCGACCCGCCGCGCCTGGGCCAGCTGCTGGCGCACCTGCTGCTGCTGCACGACCTGCTGGGCGTGGAGGCGCTGTCGGCTGGTGTCTGGTACGTGGCCATCGACTTCCAGCTCTACGCGATGCTGCTGGCACTCCTGGTGCTGGCACGCAGGCTGGAGCAGGGCGGCCGGCCGCGGCGGCTGGCGCCTGCGCTGGTGCTGCTGGGCGTGGCGGCCTCGCTGCTGTACTTCAACCTGGAGCCGGACTGGGACGTGTGGGCGCCGTACTTCTTCGGTGCCTACGGCTTGGGCGTGCTGGCCGGCTGGTGGACCGCGCCGCGGCTGCGCCTGGTGCCACTGGCCGCGCTGGCGCTGCTGGTGGGCGTGGCGCTGCTGATCGAGTTCCGGCAGCGCATCGCCGTGGCATCGGCGGTGGCGCTGCTGCTGGCGGTGCTGCAGTGGCGCCCGCAGTGGGTGCCCCGGGCCGAGGGCGCACTGGGGCGGCTGACGGCATTGATCTCGCGCAGCAGCTACGGCGTGTTCCTGGTGCACTTCCCGGTGTGCCTGGTGGTCAACGCGGCCTTCACCGAGTTCGTGCCGGACGAGCCGGTGCCGCAGGCGCTGGGGATGCTGGTGGCCTGGGGCGCCAGCCTGATCGCCGGCGCGCTGTTCCACCGGCACGTGGAGCAGCGGGCCATGGCCTGGGTCGCCGCGCGGCGGGCGCGCGTGCAAGGGCACAGCGGGAGCTTCAGGACGAGGTGAGGGCAGGGCGCGGGAGTGGCGGAGGCGGCCGGCGCGGCGCTTGGGCTCACTGCCGCGTGCCGCCTCAAGCCTTCGTCGACACCTTGTGCCGCATCAGGCGGCCCTTCTCGCGTTCCCAGTCGCGGGCCTTTTCGGTTTCGCGCTTGTCGTGCTGGGCCTTGCCCTTGGCCAGCGCGATCTGGGCTTTCACGAGGCCGTTCTTGTAGTGCAGGTTCAGCGGCACCAGCGTGAAGCCGCGCTGCTCGACCTTGCCGATGAGGCGGCGGATCTCCTCCTTCTTCATCAGCAGCTTCTTGGTGCGGTCGGCCTCGGGCACCACGTGGGTCGAGGCGCTGCGCAGCGCGTTGATGCGGCAGCCGATGAGGAACAGCTCCCCATCGCGGATCACGACGTAGCCGTCGGTGAGCTGGATCTGGCCGGCGCGGATGGCCTTGACCTCCCAGCCCGCGAGCACCATCCCGGCCTCGAATTGCTCCTCGATGTGGTACTCGAAGCGGGCACGGCGGTTTTCGGCGATGAGAGCGGAATTGGGTGGCGGCATGGGCAACAAAAAGGGGGCCGAACGCGGCCCCTACAATCCCTGCATTGTATGAAGCACGTGAAGAAGTCGGTCCTGCTGTGGTACACGCCGCGCGAGATCTATGACCTGGTGACCGGAGTCGAGGACTACCCGGCGTTCCTGCCTTGGTGCGACCGCGCCGAGGTGCTGGACCGCGGCGAGGACAGCATGACCGCGCGGCTGCACCTGCACTACGCCGGCGTGCGCCACAACTTCACCACCCGCAACGTCCAGGTCCCTGGCCGCGAGGTGCGCATGGAGCTGGTCGATGGCCCGTTCTCGCTGCTGGACGGCACCTGGATCTTCCACCCCCTGGGCGCCCCGGGCTCCGAGCCCAAGGCCTGCCGCATCGAGTTCGACCTGCGCTATGCCTTCTCCAGCCGCGCGCTGGAGCTGGTCGTGAGCCCCGTGTTCGACCGCATCGCCAACACCTTCGTGGACGCGTTCGTGAAGCGCGCCGAGCAGGTCCATGGTCCGCGCTGAAGCTGCCGCCATGCAGGTCGAGGTCGTCTTCAGCCCCGCGCCGCGCCAGGTCGAGCGCGTGGCGCTGGAGTTGCCTGCGGGCGCGACGCTGCGCGAGGCGGTGGAGGCCTCGGGCCTGCTGGCGAAGCACCCGCACTTCAGCCCGCAGTCGCTGTCCTTCAGCGTCTGGGGCCGGCCGCAGCCTGCGGAGCACCCGCTGCGCGAGGGCGACCGCGTCGAGCTGTGCCGCGCGCTGCAGGTGGACCCCAAGGAGGCGCGGCGCCTTCGCTACAAGGGGCAGGGCGGCGAGAAGAAGCGCCGGGGCTGAGCAAATCGCCCTCAACCAAAAGCACCGTTCACCCTGAACTAGAAAACCACCGTTCGCCCTGAGCTTGTCGAAGGGCCTGCTGGTGCGCCGTGCGGGGGGCTTCGACGGGCTCAGCCCGAACGGGTCCGTTTCAGTACCCACTCCTGCGCATGTTCTGCGCCTTGGCACAAGGCGCAGCCTACCCCCAAACCTGTGGCCTGCTAGGGGGCTTCCCTATAATCCGCTTTTGCGTCTGGAGCCCTCTCATGCGCCTACTTGGCAAAGCACTCACCTTCGACGACGTGTTGTTGGTGCCGGCTTTCTCCCAGGTCCTGCCCCGCGACACCAGCCTTGCCACCAAGCTGTCGCGCAACATCTCGCTGAACCTGCCGCTGGTGTCCGCCGCCATGGACACCGTGACCGAAGCCCGCCTCGCGATCGCCATCGCGCAGGAAGGCGGCATCGGCATCGTGCACAAGAACCTCAGCCCGCAGCAGCAGGCCGCCGAGGTTGCACGCGTCAAGCGCTACGAGTCGGGCTTGCTGCGCGATCCCCTTACCGTCACCCCCGACACCACCGTGCGCCAAGTCAAGGCGCTGTCGGAACAGCACGGCTTCTCCGGCTTCCCGGTGCTCGAAGGCAAGACCGTCGTCGGCATCGTCACCGGCCGCGACCTGCGCTTCGAGACCCGCATGGACGTGCCCGTGCGCCAGATCATGACCCCGCGCGAGCGGCTCATCACGGTCAAGGAAGGCGCCTCGCTGGAAGAGGGCAAGGCCCTGATGCACCAGCACAAGCTGGAGCGCGTGCTCGTCGTCAACGACGCCTTCGAGCTGCGCGGCCTGATGACCGTCAAGGACATCACCAAGCAGACGACCTTCCCCAACGCCGCGCGTGACTCGCACGGCAAGCTGCGCGTGGGCGCGGCCGTCGGTGTGGGCGAGGGCACCGAGGAGCGCGTGGAGCTGCTGGTCAAGGCCGGCGTGGATGTGCTCGTGGTGGACACCGCCCACGGCCACAGCCAGGGCGTGCTGGACCGCGTGCGCTGGGTCAAGCAGAACTATCCGGACGTGGACGTCATCGGCGGCAACATCGCCACCGGCGCCGCCGCGCTGGCGCTGGTGGAAGCCGGCGCCGACGGCGTGAAGGTCGGCATCGGCCCGGGCTCCATCTGCACCACCCGCATCGTCGCGGGCGTGGGCGTGCCGCAGATCACCGCCATCGACAACGTCGCCACCGCGCTGCTGGGCACCGGCGTGCCCCTGATCGCCGACGGCGGCATCCGCTACTCGGGCGACATCGCCAAGGCCATCGCCGCCGGCGCCAGCACCGTGATGATGGGCGGCATGTTCGCCGGCACCGAGGAGTCGCCGGGCGAGGTGTTCCTGTTCCAGGGCCGCAGCTACAAGGGCTACCGCGGCATGGGCTCCATCGGCGCCATGAAGGCCGGCTCGGCCGACCGCTACTTCCAGGAAAACGACGAGACCACCAACCCCAACGCGGACAAGCTCGTGCCCGAGGGCATCGAAGGCCGCGTGCCCTACAAGGGCTCGGTGCTGTCGATCATTTACCAGATGGCCGGCGGCCTGCGCGCCTCCATGGGCTACTGCGGCTGCGCCACCGTGGCGCAGATGCACGAGAAGGCCGAGTTCGTCGAGATCACCAGCGCCGGCGTGCGCGAGAGCCACGTCCACGACGTGCAGATCACGAAGGAAGCGCCGAACTACCGCATGGAGTGAGTCCGGCACCGTGACTGCAGACTCCCGAGAAGCACAGGGCAGCGCACCGGTGGCCGAGGCTGGAGCCCGCGGCCGCCGCGCCGCGATGCCGTTCATCCTGATCACGGTGCTGATCGACATGATGTCGATCGGCCTGATCATCCCCGTGCTGCCCGCGCTGGTGGGCACCTTCACCGGCAGCGCGGCGGACCAGGCCTTCTGGTTCGGCGCGGTGAGCTTCGCCTTCGGCATCGCGAACTTCTTCGGTTCGCCGGTGCTCGGGGCGCTGTCCGACCGCTTCGGGCGCCGCCCGGTGCTGCTGCTGGGCTTTCTCGGGCTGGCCTTCAGCTTCTTCGCCACGGCGCTGGCCCCGGCGCTGTGGATGCTGGTGGCGGTGCGCCTCGTCAGCGGCGCGCTGCAGGCCAACGCGGCGGTGGCGCAGTCCTACGTCGCGGACATCAGCACGCCGCAGGAGCGCGCCAAGCGCTTCGGCATGCTGGGCGCCACCTTTGGCGTGGGCTTCATCCTCGGCCCGGTGACGGGCGGGCTGCTGGGGGACATCAACCTCCACTTGCCCTTCTTCGTCGCCGGCAGCCTGGCGCTGGTCAACACCCTCTACGGCGTGTTCGTGCTGCCGGAGTCGCTGCCCAGGGCCAACCGCCGACCCTTCGAGTGGCGCCGCGCCAACCCGGTGTCGGCGCTGCGCGAGCTGCGCAGCCTGCGCGGCGTGGGCCCGCTGGTGACGGTGATGGCGCTGGGCGGCCTGGCGCAGTTCACGCTGCACTCCACCTGGGTGCTCTACACCGGCATGAAGTTCGGCTGGGGCCCGCGCGAGAACGGCTGGAGCCTGTTCGCCGTGGGCCTGATGTCGGCGCTGGTGCAGGGCGGGCTGATGCGCCAGCTGCTCAAGCGCCACACGCCGCAGAAGCTCGTGCGCATGGGGCTGATCTCCTCGGCGCTGAGCTACCTGGCCTGGGGACTCGCGCCCGAGGGCTGGATGATGTACGCCGTCATCGGCCTGAACCTGCTGGGCTTCACCGTCACCGCCGCGCTGCAGAGCATGGTGTCCAACGCCGCGGACGACACGCGCCAGGGCCGCACCATGGGCTCCGTCGCCTCGCTCAACAGCCTGATGGCCGTGCTCGCGCCGGTCACCGGCGCGGGGCTGCTGACCCTGGTGTCGCACCGCCCGCAGGGCGACTTCCTGATCGGGCTTCCCTTCTACTTCTGCGCGCTGCTGCAGGCCGTGGCCGCGGTCATCGCCTTCCGCCACTTCCGGCGCCAGCGCAGCGCCACCGCGGCCGCCTCCACGGCCGCCTGAGAGCACTCTCATGCACGACAAGATCCTCATCCTCGATTTCGGCTCGCAGGTCACGCAGCTCATCGCGCGCCGGGTGCGCGAGGCGCACGTCTATTGCGAGATCCATCCCAACGACGTCTCCGACGACTTCATCCGCGGCTTCGGCGCCAAGGGGATCATCCTGTCGGGCAGCCACGGCAGCACCTACGAGGACCACGAGCTGCGCGCGCCGCAGGCCGTGTGGGACTCGGGCGTGCCGGTGCTGGGCATCTGCTACGGCATGCAGACCATGGCCACGCAGCTCGGCGGCAAGGTGGAGTGGAGCGACCACCGCGAGTTCGGCTACGCCGAGGTGCGCGCGCACGGCCACACGCAGCTGCTGCAGGGCATCGAGGACTTCACCACCGCCGAAGGCCACGGGATGCTGAAGGTGTGGATGAGCCACGGCGACAAGGTCACCGGGCTGCCGCCGGGCTTCAAGCTGATGGCCTCCACGCCCTCGTGCGAGATCGCCGGCATGGCCGACGAGGCCCGCCGCTACTACGCCGTGCAGTTCCACCCCGAGGTGACGCACACCCAGCAGGGCGCGGCGATGCTGAACCGCTTCGTGCTCGACATCGCCGGCTGCAAGCCCGACTGGGTGATGAACGACTACATCGAGGAGGCGGTGGCCCGCATCCGCGAGCAGGTGGGCGACGAGGAGGTGATCCTGGGCCTGTCCGGCGGCGTGGATTCGAGCGTGGCGGCGGCGCTGATCCACCGCGCCATCGGCGACCAGCTCACCTGCGTCTTCGTGGACCACGGCCTGCTGCGCCTGAACGAAGGCCGCATGGTGATGGAGATGTTCGTCGGCAAGCTGCACGCGAAGGTGGTGCACGTGGACGCCAGCGAGCAGTTCCTGGGTCACCTGGCCGGCGTGAGCGACCCGGAAGCCAAGCGCAAGATCATCGGCCGCGAGTTCGTGGAGGTGTTCCAGGCCGAGGCCAAGAAGCTGAGCAACGCCAAGTGGCTGGCGCAAGGCACGATCTACCCGGACGTGGTGGAGTCGGGCGGCACCAAGACCAAGAAGGCCGTGACGATCAAGAGCCACCACAACGTGGGCGGCCTGCCCGCGACGCTGGGGCTGAAGCTGCTGGAGCCGCTGCGCGAGCTGTTCAAGGACGAGGTGCGCGAGCTGGGCGTGGCGCTGGGCCTGCCGCCGGAGATGGTGTACCGCCATCCCTTCCCGGGCCCGGGCCTGGGCGTGCGCATCCTGGGCGAGGTCAAGCGCGAGTACGCCGACCTGCTGCGCCGGGCCGACGCGATCTTCATCGAGGAGCTGCGCGGCACGCGCGACACGCACAGCGGCAAGAGCTGGTACGACCTGACCAGCCAGGCCTTCGCCGTGTTCCTGCCGGTCAAGAGCGTGGGCGTGATGGGCGACGGCCGCACCTACGACTACGTCGTGGCCCTGCGCGCCGTGCAAACCACCGACTTCATGACCGCCGACTGGGCCGAGCTGCCTTATTCGCTGCTCAAGAAAACCTCCAGCCGGATCATCAACGAGGTGCGGGGAATTTCCCGCGTCACCTACGACGTCTCGTCCAAGCCGCCGGCGACGATTGAGTGGGAATAACTAGGCAAGGCGGCTTGAAATGGTCGCTTGATGCCTGCGAAAGGCCGTTGACGATGGGGAGAGACCCTGGAGTCAACGGCCTTTTCTTTTGTGCATTCAAGACGACGCTAAGTCGGCTTTGTGCCCGTTGCCGGCATTCGACTCGCCATCGCGAATACCCGCTTCGCAGCGGTTGCGGCCAATGGTCGTCGCCGGCCATGGTCACGCTGACGGCATCAAGCAGTCATTGGGCCAGATGATCTGTGCTGGTCCGAATGGCGGCTGTACGAGGAGCAGCAGACACAGGACCCGGCCCAGGGCGGCTCGCAGCTCAGGCCACCGCTTCCGTGCCGCTCGAACTTGCAGAAGACCCACCGGCGACACCCGGTGCCCCATCCAGATTGCCGCGAAGCAGTCGCAGCAAGGTGGCCATCCGCGCCCATGGCCCGATTGCGTTGCGCCTAAGTCAGGCTGCCGACCCAGTTCTCCAACAACAGGCCGGGCACCCGCTCGAATTCACCGAGGTTGTTGGTGACCAAGGTCAACCCTTCGCTGCGTGCGTGGGCCGCGATGTGCAAATCGTTGACGCCAATGGGTCGCCCCGCTTTCTCTAGCGCAGAGCGGATGGCGCCATAGTGCGCAGAGGCCTTGGCAGAGTAGGGCAGCACTTCGAGCAAGCTGGCGAACTCTTCCACCACTGCAAGGTTTTGCGCGACCTTGGTACTCTTCTCGGCACCGTGGTAAAGCTCACTTAGGGTGATAGACGAGATGGCCATGCGGCCGGCGTTCTCGTTGAACACGCCCATCACTTCGATCGGACGCCGCTTGATGACGTAGATGACGATGTTGGTGTCGAGCAGGTACTTCAGCATCTCGGCGTCGATGTCATTCAGAAGGCTTCGCGTTCGGCCTGCTGCTGGGTAGCACGCTCGGCCATGAAGTCCTCGGACACCTGCGGCCCGTTCAAGAAGAACTCGTCCCAGGTGTGACCCACCGGCGAGATGATGCGGTCCACGCCGCGGGCGCGCACCTGAACCTTCTTGACGCCTTCTGGCAGACGCACATCCGCCGGCAAACGCACGGCCTGAGATCGGTTGTTGGTGAAGACGGACGAGATGCTCATCGCAGACCTCCGAGTGGGATATACCATAAGTATATGCCATTTCCCGGTGACGCCATCGGTGGACAGTGGGATTCCAGTGAGCCGCCCACTTCTGATGACAGCTTGTGGCCGAGACTTCCTGTTTGGCTATGCGCCACAGAGCTGCTATCGAAGGCGGCCGCCCGAGGCCACGATGGCTGGCGCGGCCGCATACGATCGCCTCAGATTTCCGTCTGCTCGGAGATCTCCAGGGCGTCATCGACGTCGATGCCCAGGTATCGCACGGTCGACTCGAGCTTGGAATGTCCAAGCAGCAGCTGCACGGCGCGAAGGTTCTTCGTGCGCCGGTAGATCAGCGTTGCCTTTGTCTTTCGCATCGAATGCGTCCCATAGTCAGCGCGGTCCAAGCCCAGTTCGTCGACCCAGTGCCCAAGGATCCGGGCGTACTGTCGGGTCCCCAGATGAGGTGAGTCGTGGAGTCGGCTGGGAAACAGGAAATTCTCCGACTTCAAGCCGGCCTGCTTTATCCACGCCTGCAAGACATCCCGAGTGGCCTGCGTGATCTCGAACTGCACCGGGCGCTGGGTCTTGTGCTGCATGACGATCGCGCGTGTCGCCACTTGGTCGCCGTGGCACACGTCCCGGACCCGGAGCGCAACGAGATCGCATCCACGTAGCTTGCTGTCGATGCCCAGGTTGAAGAGCGCGAGCTCGCGCACCCTGCCTTCCATCTGAAGGCGGACGCGCAGTGCCCAGATGTCCTTCATCTTGAACGGCGCCTTTTGGCCAACGATCTTGCCCTTGTTCCACGGCTCGCGATGAGTCGCGTTGCCCATGATGGTCTCCCATCGAGTTGAGGGCTACGCAGAATGCGCCTGACGGCATCGGCAGTTCCCGGCCTCGGTCAACCACCCGTGCCGCGAGCAACTCCACTCGATAGTCAGCTTGGTGGAATGCGGGGGAACTCACGCCCTCGGGTCGGCCAGGAGCGGCCAGTCTTCAACGACGCTTCCGGCCGACGCATTTTCCTCATTCACCGGACGGCCTGCTCAATCTCCGGCTTCATGTCCTGCGTCAGTTCTGCAGTCATCGGCGGCAGGGTCACCGATCCGCGTGCGCCGTTCTTCTCAATGTCGTCCACGAGCAGCTTCATTTCGGCGATCTCCTTGACCTGCGCTCGGATGATCCCATCGGCCAACTTGCGCACGCGCGGGTCGCGGATGTCGGCCTTGCGCGCGTTGTTGATGGCGATCGAGTGATGCGGAATCATCGACTTCATAAAGTCGATATCGCCGATCAGCGTCTGCTGGCGATTGATCGCGAGGATGATGACGCCGAGCACGATGGAGCCGACTAGGATTGCCAGCTTCGTTCTTGGCCCGGCGTACATCTTCCACATGAAGGCCAGCATGATGACCGCCATCACGCAGCCCATTACGACCGACGACACCAGCCTCGTGAGACTGAAGGTGGCGTGATCGGCGCTGAAGACCAATTGGTACATCAGCGGAAACATCACGATCGTCGACGTGGCGATCATCGCGAAGAAGCGGCCCCAGCCCATCTTCATCGTCGAGTGGGTGCTTTGGCGCTTGGGGTCCATGGTCGCCTTCCTTTGCTCTGTCGGCAGCGGCTATGGGGCGTGATCAAAGCTGATGGCACTCCTGCGCGCCTTTCAAAACTTGGCAAACGGCATTCCCTAATACAGCGAGATCGGTGAAATTTCGCCCTTGAATGTCGGCTTCGGCATTGGTCACCAACCGCCCTGAGCGGCCGCAACAGGCACGGCACGTTCCATCACCGGATTCGCCAGCAGTCGTTCACGTTAGAAACTCGGCCGGCCTCGGTCGAGTGACCGGTGAAGGAGGTGTAACGGTCGGTCGAGGCTGCAAGCTTCGACGGACAGCTGATAGTCGATGCTGCCGCGCGAACGGTTGGTGGCGACCGACCGGGTTCAGCCTCATTCAGTCATTTGGCGCTCAGAGCCCAAAGACCGCAGGTGACCGGTTCCTGCCCTCCCGGGAATGACGAGGCGAGGCGTTATGCATTTCGGTTTGAGAGGTGTCGTGATTTTTTCCTTGACATTTCTGCGAGCCGCGAGAATCACCGTAAGGGTGCGGACCAACGGAAGTGCAGGACAGAGATTCCAAAGATCAGCTGAGCTTTTAGAGCACAGCTTTCAGTTGATGGGCGGGGTCTCTGTAAAGGGGAACAACCAAGCTGCTCAGTGAGCGAGGGAAGGGCAGGGTCCCGGGCGGCGAGACAATCTCTGTTTGCCCGCAGCCGCCCGCGTGGGCACCCGCTGTTCTTCCCTCATGTCTCTCCCCACCCCAGACCACCAAGCCATGCTCCTGGCCCTCGCCCAAGCCGAGCAGGCCTACCAGGCCGGCGAGGTTCCCGTCGGCGCCGTGATCCTGCTCAACGGCGAGCCCATCGCCGCCGGCTTCAACCAGCCCATCGGGCTACACGACCCGACGGCGCATGCCGAGATCGTCGCGCTGCGCGCCGCGGCGCAGCGCCTGTCCAACTACCGGCTGCCGGAGTGCGAGCTGTTCGTCACCCTGGAGCCCTGCGCCATGTGCGCCATGGCGCTGATGCACGCGCGCTTCAAGCGCGTGGTGTTCGGCGCCACTGATCCCAAGACTGGCGTCGCCGGCTCGGTGCTGGACCTGTTCGGCTACCGCGAGCTGAACCACCACACGCTCATCGAGGGTGGGCTGCTGGGCGAGGAGTGCGGGGATCTGCTGCGGCGCTTCTTCCGGGAGCGGCGGGCGCAGCAGAAGGCGCTGCGGCAGGCGGCGCTGGAGGCGGCAGCGGGGGCAGGGTCGGGTGATCTGACGCCGGGCTGAATCGCTGAAGGCGGTGCGCCGGGGCTGGGGTTGCGGCCATCGGCGGCGCGGTCTGGGTGCCTCGACCCTCTCCCCAACTCCTCTCCCGCTACGCGGGCGAGGGGAGGCTGGCATCGCGGTCGGCGGGAGCCGGGCGGCGTGCCGGCGGAAAGTGTGAGCAGGGACCAGTGAAGGGGCTTCGTTCCGCTACTGCCGGTACCAGGAAATTGAAAGCCATCCTGAAAAAGCGGCGGGCGTTCCTGCGGGCTTGTAAGGCGCCTGGACGAGAATTTCTCTAATTGTTCCTGGGTTGCTTTTCAAGCGGCCTGCTTGCGTTATAAGGACCAACGGTAATTCCCAACCCGGGATCGCCGTTTGCTATAGCCCGCCGTCCCGCGAATGTTCAGGTCCGGGCCGCCTTGGCGCCGTGAGCGCTGGCAATCAAGCCCGGTGTCGGCCCACACGCCGCCGCCCTTCGCTGAATTCCTAGATTCCCAGGGAAACCCCGGTCCATGCCTTCTGTTCATTCCCATCTTTCCCACCCCAAATACCGGCCCGACATCGACGGCTTGCGCGCAGTGGCCGTTATTTCAGTCGTGATTTTCCATGCCTTCCCCAGCGTGTTGAAAGGGGGGTTCATTGGCGTGGATATTTTTTTCGTCATTTCCGGTTTCCTGATCTCGATCATCATTTTCCAGAACCTGGAGCGCGGTACTTTCAGCTTCGGCGAGTTTTATGTGCGCCGCATCCGGCGCATCTTTCCGGGGCTGCTGCTGATCCTGGTGGCCAGCTATGCCTTCGGCTGGTTCGCCTTGCTGGCCGACGAGTTCATGCAGTTGGGGAAGCACGTCGCGGGCGGGGCGGGCTTCGTGGCAAACCTGGTGCTGTGGAGCGAGGCTGGCTATTTCGACAAGTCGGCCGAGAGCAAGCCGCTGCTGCACTTGTGGAGCCTGGGCATCGAGGAGCAGTTCTATATCGTCTGGCCGCTGCTGCTGTGGGTGGCGTGGAAGCGCAAGTTCAACCTGCTGACGCTCACCTTGCTCATTGCCGCCGTTTCCTTCGCGCTCAACGTCCACGGCGTGCGCAAGGACCCGGTCGAAACCTTCTATTCGCCGCAGCGGCGCTTCTGGGAATTGCTGTGCGGCAGCCTGCTGGCGTGGCTGGCGCTGTACCACCGGGATTCGCTGGCCGGCCTGCGTTCGCGGCTGGACGGCTGGCTGGCCGCGGCTCTTTATCGCGGGCCCCGCGAGCACGACGGGCGCACGCTGGCGGGCGTGCTTTCCACGCTCGGCCTGCTGCTGCTGGGCTACGGCTTCTGGCGCATCAACGCGGAGTCGCATTTTCCGGGCAGTTGGGCGCTGGTGCCGGTGCTGGGCGCGGTGCTGCTCATCGCCGCCGGGCCCAAGGCCTGGCTGAACCGCAAGGTGCTGGCCCACCGTGTCGTGGTCTGGTTCGGGCTGATCAGCTTCCCGCTGTACCTCTGGCACTGGCCGCTGCTGTCCTTCACGCGCATCGTGCGCGGCGGCGATCCGCCGTTTGCCGCCCGCGCCATCGCCGTGGTGGTGTCCGTGCTGCTGGCCTGGCTGACCTACAGGTTCGTGGAACGGCCCGTCCGCCTCGGACCGCACGGCGTCGCCAAGGCGGGGGCCATGGCGGCGCTCATGGCGCTCGTGGGGGCCGTGGGGTTTGCCACCTTTCAGGCGCAGGGCGTCGATTCGCGTTTTCCGCCCGAGGTCCGGTATCTCACGCAGCGCGTAGATTTTGATTGGAAAAACCAGGTTCGCTACAACGTCTGCCATTTGCAGGAGCCGGTGGACCTGAAGCAGAAAGAAGTCTGCTATGAAAAATACCGGCCGCTGATTGCCTTGTGGGGAGATTCCCATGCGGCCAGCCTGTATCCGGGTTTCAGGAAGCTGCAGGCTGAACACCCTTTGGGCATCCTGCAATTCACGCAGGCCGGCTGCCCGCCGATGCTAGATGTCGAGAAATTGCTGTTCTACGTGAAATGCAACGAGGTCAACCAGCGCATATTGCAGGATTTGCAGGCGGCGCGGCCAGAGGTGGTCATCATGCACGCGGCTTATCTCCACCCGGATTATCCGATGAGCAAGGAAGCGCTGTATGCCCGGTTTGCCGCCTCGCTGCAGCAGGCCAAGGCGCGGCTGCCGCAGTCGCGGCTGGTGGTGGTCGGTCCGGTGCCGCGCTGGAAGGACAGCCCGCAGAAAACGGCTTTTCTCTACTGGCGCCATTCGCTGGACAAAACCGGCAAGGTGCCGGCGATGCTGCCGGCGGAGCAGTGGAAGGACGTGGACGAAAATTTGGCCCGCATCGCGCGGGACCATGGCGTCGAATACGTGTCCGTGCTGCAGGCGCTGTGCAAGGGGGCGGAATGCCTGTCCCGCGCGGGCGAGGCGCCGGAAGATTTCATCGCCATTGACGACGCGCATTTGTCGGCGCACGGGGCGGCGTATCTGGTCCAGAAGATGGAAGCCCGGTTGTTCGGGCCTTGAGGGTGTCCGCGCCGGCAGGCGGTGGGCCTTCGCGCTGTGCAAGGCGCGATGCCGCGATCAGGGGAGCCGTTCCGCTCGGCTACGATCCCCTTCAATGAGTGCTCTCACCCTGTTTTCCCCCTCCGGCGTGGTCGCCAAGGCCACGCCGCTGCGGCGGGCCGTCAAGCGGCTCACGAACCTCGGCTTCGACGTCAGCGTGGACGAGTCCGCGCTGGCGCGCTTCCAGCGCTTCGCGGGCGACGACGACACCCGGCTCGCGGCGCTGCACCGCATCGCCGAGGCCTCTCCCTCCATCGCGCTGGCCACGCGCGGCGGCTACGGCCTCACGCGGCTGCTGGACCGCATCGACTGGAAGCTGATGGCGCGCAGCGTGGAGCAGGGCACCCGCTGGGTCGGCTACAGCGACGTCACCGCGCTGCAGCTTGGCCTGCTGGCCCATACCAAGGCCGAGAGCTGGTCCGGGCCCCTGGCCCTCGACGACTTCGGCAAGGACGACGCCGCCGGCGGCCTCGACGAGATCACCCCCGCCGTGTTCTGCGAAGCCATGAACGGCGAGCTGGAGGCGGTGGGCTTCCGTACCGAGGCCGGCTTCGACGGCCTGGAGACCAAGGGCGTGCTCTGGGGCGGCAACCTCACCGTGCTCGGCTCGCTGCTGGGCACGCCGCACTGGCCCAAGGTGCGCGGTGGCATCCTGTTCCTGGAAGACGTCAACGAGCATCCCTACCGCGTCGAGCGGATGCTGCTGCAGCTGCAGCAGGCGGGGGTGCTGCAGCAGCAGAAGGCGGTGCTCCTGGGCCACTTCAGCGACTGGAAGAAGTCGCCGCTGGACCGCGGCTACGGCCTCAAGCACATGGTGGAGATGCTGCGCTCGGTCTGCGCCACGCCCATCCTCACCGGGCTGCCCTTCGGCCACGTCCCGACCAAGCTCTGCCTGCCCGTGGGCCGCAAGGTGACCCTTGTCGTGGACCGGCGCGACGTGTTCATCGGCTGGGAGCACACGCATGCCCATGAGCCTCAGCACCAGGACGGCCACGAGCACGACCACGACTGCGGCTGCGATCACCCGCACTAGGGCCCGCGGCGGAGGTATTGGCATCTGCACAGCGGAGGAGCCGATGGGGCTGAAACGAATCTCACTGAGTCGCTGGAAACCCGGTTACCCGTTCGCCCTGAGCTTGTCGAAGGGTTCAAGCGAGTTCTCTGGCAACGCAAACGGAGAACCCGTTCGGGCTGAGCTTGTCGAAGCCCCCGGCACGGCCGGCCAGCAGGCCCTTCGACAAGCTCAGGGCGAACGGTGTTCTCTCTCTGCTGAACGGCGTTCGTGAGTGCGCAAACTTCGTGGGGCCGTATGAAGCTGCTCGAAGGACTGCGGCGCCTGCTCCTGCCGGCGCTCACGGCGCTGCTGCTCCTGCCGCTGGCCGCCTGCGACAACAGCCCGTACCCGCGCGGCACCGCCCAGAGCAACACGCTGCTTAACGCCTTCCAGGAGCGCAGCCCGCGCTCGCTGGACCCCACCGTCTCCTACAGCAACAACGAGACGCCCTACACCTACCAGGCCTACGAGCCGCTCTACGGCTACCACTACCTCAAGCGACCCTACGCGCTGGTGCCCAAGGCGGCCGAGGCCATCGCGGAGCCGCAGTACCTGGACGCGCAGCGCCATCCGCTGCCGCAGGACGCCGACCCGGCCCGCATCGCCTTCAGCGTCTACGACATCCGCATCCGTCCCGGCATCCTGTTCGCGCCGCACCCGGCCTTTGCCCGGGACGAGCAGGGCGCCTACCGCTACCACGCGCTCAAGCCCGGCGAGCTGGGCAGCCGGCGCAGCCCGCTGGACTTCGAGCACCAGGGCACGCGCGAGCTGACGGCCGAGGACTTCGTCTACGCCATGAAGCGCCACGCCAGCCCGCGCGCCGAGGCGCCGGTGTTCGGCGTGTTCTCCGAGCACGTGCTGGGCTTGAAGGAGTTCAACGCGCTGCTGCGCGCCGAGGACGCCAAGCTGCGCCAGGGCCTGCCGCCCTCGGCCCTCGACAAACCCTTCCTGGACCTGCGCCGCTGGCCGCTGGAAGGCGCGCAGGCGCCCGAGAAGCACCTGCTGCGCATCACGCTCAAGGGCAAGTACCCGCAGTGGAAGTACTGGATGGCCATGACCTTCATGGCGCCGGTGCCCTGGGAGGCCGATGCCTTCTACGCCCAGCCCGGCATGGTGAGCGCGGGCCTGAGCCTGTCGGCCTGGCCGGTGGGCACGGGGCCGTACATGCTGGTGGAGCGCATCACCGACCGCCGCCACGTGCTGCAGCGCAACCCCAACTTCCGCGGCGAGCCCTACCCCTGCGAGGGCATGCCCGGCGACAAGGAGGCCGGGCTGCTGGACGACTGCGGCAAGCCCATGCCCTTCATCGACCGCATCGTCTCCAGCAACGAGCGCGAGAAGCTGCCGCACAAGGCGAAGTTCATCCAGGGCTACCTGGACGTGCCGGAGATCGAGCGCCCGGAGTGGGGCATCGAGTTCCTCAGCGACATGCAGGACTCCGCCGATACCCGCCGGCTCTACGAGCAGCGCGGCTTCATCTTTCCGAAGACGGTGGACATCAGCATCAATTACCTGGGCTTCAACTGGCGCGATCCCGTCATCGGCCGCGGCGACACGCCGCAGCAGCAGGCGAGGAACCGCAAGCTGCGCCAGGCCATCTCCATCGCCATCGACTACGAAGAGGGCTACCAGCGCATCTTCGTCAACAAGGCCGGCGAGGCCGCGCATGGCCCGCTGCCCGCCGGCCTGTTCGGCTCGCGCCACGGCACGGTGGCGGGCCACAACCCGGTGACGCACAAGGTGGTGGACGGCAAGGTGGTGCGCCGCCCCATCGAGGACGCGAAGAAGCTGCTGGCCGAGGCCGGCTATCCCGACGGGCGCGACGCCAGGACGGGCCGGCCGCTGGTGCTGTACTACGACTTCCAGCGCGTGCCCACGCCGGAGATCCGCGCCGAGCTGGACTGGCTCACGCGCCAGTTCGGCAAGCTCGGCATCCAGCTCGAAATCCGCGCCACCGACTACAACCAGTTCCAGGAAAAGATGCGCAACGGCCGCGCCCAGATCTTTGCCTGGGGCTGGCTGGCCGATTACCCGGACCCGGAAAACTTCCTGTTCCTGCTCTACGGGCCCAACGCCAAGGCCGGCCACGACGGCGAGAACGCCGCCAACTACGAGAACCCCGAGTACGACCGCCTCTACAAGCGCATGCAGTCGCTGGACGACGGCCCTGAGCGCCAGGCCGTGATCGACCGGATGGTGGACATCGTGCGCGAGGACGCGCCCTGGGCCTTCGGCGTGTTTCCCTATGCCGCCGCCGCCTTCCAGCCCTGGGTGCACAACGGCAAGCCCAGCCTGCTGGTGCGCGACATGGCCAAGTACTACCGGCTCGATACAGCCATGCGCGCCGAGCGCTGGGCCGAGTGGAACCGGCCGGTGTGGTGGCCGCTGGTGCTGCTGCCGCTGGCGCTGCTGGCGCTGGCGTGGCGGCTGCGCACGCACTGGCGCGCGAAGGAGGCGGCCTCGGGCCGCAGCGGCGAGCTGCCGGCGCGGCCGGTGGCCGGGGAGGGTGCCGCGTGAGCGCCCCCGCACGGCCGCTCCGAAAGGGGCACCAGTGACCAACGCCATCCTGCGGCGAGTGCTCTACGCGGTGCTGGTGCTGGTGGGCGTCAACCTGATGACCTTCCTGCTCTTCTTCACGCTCAACACGCCCGACGACATGGCGCGGCTGAACATCGGCGGGCGCCGCGTCAGCGCCGACCAGATCGAGACCTGGAAGGCCGTGCGCGGCTACGACCAGCCGCTGCTGTGGAACGAGCAGGCCGACGGTACGGAGAAGCTCACCCGCACCGTGTTCTGGCAGCGCTCGGTGTCGCTGCTGTGGCTGGACTTCGGCCGCTCGGACTCGCAGAGCGCCGTGGACATCGGCCAGGAGATCCGCACGCGCATGCTGGTGAGCCTGCAGCTGGCGGTGCCGATATTCGTGCTGCAGCTCATCGCCTCGGTGGGCTTCGCGCTGGTGCTGGTGTTCTTCAGGCACTCGCGCATCGACTTCTGGGGCGTGGTGCTGTGCGTGCTGATGCTTTCGATCAGCAGCCTCTTCTACATCATCGTGGGCCAGCTGCTGTTCTCCCGCATCCTGAAGCTGGTCCCGATCTCCGGCTGGGCGCCGGGGCTGGACGCGGTGAAGTTCCTGCTGCTGCCGGTGGCCCTGAGCCTGCTGGCGCGCCTGGGCGGCGAGGCGCGGCTCTACCGCGCCATGCTGCTGGAGGAGGTGGGCAAGGACCACGTGCGCACCGCCCGCGCCAAGGGCCTGACGGAGCCCGCCGTGCTGGTGCGGCACGTCTTGCCCAACGCGATGATCCCGATCCTCACCAGCGCCGGTTCGTACCTGCCCTACGTGTTCCTGGGCAGCCTGCTGTTCGAGAGCTTCTTCGGCATTCCGGGGCTGGGCGCCTACGTGGTGGACGCGATCTCGGCGCAGGACTTCGCCGTCGTGCGCGCCATGGTGTTCCTGGGCTCGCTGCTCTATGTCGCGGCCTTCCTCCTGATCGACATCGCCTACACCTGGGTCGATCCCCGGGTGCGGCTGGAGTAGCGCCGTGCCGAAGCTCGTGCTGCTGTGGACCGACGCCGTGCTGTGGCTGCTGGTGGCCGCGCTGGCCTTCTACGGCTGGCGGCTGCGGCGGCTGCCGCCCCTGCGCGCACCCTGGCGCCGCTTGCTCCACGACGCGCCGGCGCTGTGCGCGCTGATCGTCTTCGCCATGTTCGCCGCCGTGGCGCTGCTGGACAGCATCCATTTCCGCCGCGCGCTGCCGCCCACGGCCAGCGGCGAGGTGTTCTACGCCACGCGCACCGAGAGCCTGCTCGATGAGCTGCTGGCGCGGCCCATCGCCATGCGCGAGTCCAGCTACTCCGCGCCGCTAGCGGTGGTGGCTTTCAACCGCCAGACCGTGGAGCAGGGCGGCACGGTGCTGCGCACCTTCCCGC
>JAEYPG010000237.1 GCA_023410975.1 Pseudomonadota bacterium | reverse complement strand
GGCCCGGCCTCGCGTCAGGCCGGGCCCGCGAAGGCGGGAAACTCCTGGCAGGACCGGATTGCCTTGTCGCGGAAGTCGGGGGCGTGCCGCCGGGCCCGGCGCACCGCTTGCCTAGAATCGGCGGCTTTTGGCTGCCTGCCTCCCTACATGACCACACCTGATGCTTTGAGCCGCCCCAGCTGGCGGCGGCGTGCCGTCCTGGCCGCGCTCGGCGCGGCGGCGGGTGCGCCGGCGCTGGCGCAGTTCCGTGTCGAGATCAGCGGCGTCGGCGCGACGCAGATTCCGATCGCCATCGCGCGCTTCCGCGACGAGAAGCTCGGCGGCCAGCCCATCAGCGAGATCGTGCGCGCCGACCTGGAGCGCAGCGGCCTGTTCCGCGCCTCCGAGGCGCCGGGCGTGCTCGACGAGGGCTCGCTGCCGGTCATGAGCGAGTGGAAGGGCCGCAACGTGGACGCGCTGGCGCTGGGCTCGGTGAGCCGCCTGGCCGACGGCCGCTTCGACGTGCGCCACAAGCTCTGGGACGTGGTCAAGGGCGAGGACCTGGGCGGCCAGGCCTACGCGGTGCCCAGCGCCGACCTGCGCCTGGCCGCGCACCGCGTGGCCGACGCCATCTACGAGAAGCTCACGGGCGAGAAGGGCGTGTTCTCCACCCGCATCGCCTACGTCACGCGCGCCGCCGGCCGCTACACGCTGCGCGTCACGGACGCCGACGGCGAGGGCGGGCAGGTCGCGCTGGCCAGCCCCGAGCCCATCATCTCGCCGGCCTGGTCGCCCAACGGGCGCGAGCTGGCCTACGTCAGCTTCGAGACGCAGAAGGCCGTGGTCTGGGTGCAGGACATCTCCAGCGGCGCGCGGCGCAAGGTGGCCGACTTCCGCGGCAGCAACAGCGCCCCGGCCTGGTCGCCCGACGGCGGCCAAATCGCGCTCACGCTCTCGCGCGAAGGCGGCTCGCAGCTGCACGTGATGGACCGCAGCGGCGGCAACGTGCGGCGCCTGACCAGCAGCTCCGCCATCGACACCGAGCCGGTGTTCAGCCCCGACGGGCGCCAGATCTACTTCGTGAGCGACCGCGGCGGCAGCCCGCAGGTCTACCGCATGGCGGCAAGCGGCGGCAGCCCGGAGCGCGTGACCTTCAACGGCGGCTACAACATCAGCCCCGCCATCAGCCCCGACGGGCGCTCCATGGCCTACATCACGCGCCAGGGCGGCGCGTTCAAGCTGATGGTGATGGACCTCGGCAACGGCGACGTGCGCGCGCTCACCGACACCTCGGACGACGAGAGCCCGAGCTTCGCCCCCAACGGGCGGCTGATCATCTACGCCACCCGCAGCGGCGGGCGCGACGTGCTCATGACCACCACGCTGGACGGCCGCATCAAGACGCGGCTGCTGTCCTCGGGGCTGGACGTGCGCGAGCCCGTGTGGGGCCCCTTCGGCCGTTGAGCCGGCAACCGTGGCGGCCCCAACCTTTGGCGGGCGGCCTCGGGCTTTGAGTCAGAATTCCTGTCTATTTTTTCGTCAAGGAGTGGAAACGATGAATGCAATGCGTGGCAGCCTGGGTGCGCTGGCGGTGGCGGCCCTGCTGGCCGGTTGCGCCTCGGGCGTGAAGCTCAACGAAACCCCGGTGGAGACGCGCACGCCCGTGGCGGCCGACGCCAACGCAGGTGCCGGCGCCGGTGCGGGCGGTGCGCCGCAGTCGCAGGTCACGACGGTGAGCGTGGACCCGAACGCCGCGGCCGCCAATGCGCCGCGCGTCGTGTACTTCGACTTCGACAGCTTCGTGGTCAAGGACGAGTACCGCCCGGTGGTGGAGGCGCAGGCCAAGCGCCTGAACGCCGACAAGAGCAAGCGCGTGAGCATCGAGGGCCACACCGACGAGCGCGGTGGCCGCGAGTACAACCTAGCGCTGGGCCAGAAGCGCGCCGAGGCCGTGGCGCGCTCCATGAGCCTGCTGGGCGTCAACGCCGCCCAAATGGAGCCGGTGAGCTTCGGCGAGGAGCGTCCGGCGGTGCAGGGCAGCGACGAAGGCGCCTGGGCCAAGAACCGCCGCGCCGAGATCAAGGACCGCTGACATGCACGCCCCGCGCTTCCTGGCCCTGGCGGCGGCGCTGGCACTGGCGCTGCCCGCGGCGCGTGCCGAGATCTTCCCGGACAACGAAGCGCGGCGCGCCATCCTGGAGCTGCGCAAGCAGGTCGAGGATGCCGCCAAGGCGCAGAAGGCGCTGGACGCGCAGATGCAGGAGCAGCTCACGCAGCTGCGCCGCAGCCTGGTGGACCTCAATAACCAGCTCGAGACCCAGCGCGCCGAAATGGCCACGCTGCGCGGCACCAACGAGCAGCTCGCGCGCGACGTGGCCGAGCTGCAGCGCCGGCAGAAGGACATCGCGCAGGGCGTGGACGAGCGCATGCGCAAGTTCGAGCCGCAGAAGGTCACGCTCGACGGCAAGGAGTTCAGCGCCGATCCGGAGGAGAAGCGCCAGTACGACGAGGCCGTGGCGCTGATGCGCAACGCCGACTTCGCCGGCGCTGCCAACGCCTTCGGCGCCTTCCTCAAGCGCTGGCCGCAGAGCGGCTATGCCGACGCCGCGCGCTTCTGGCTGGGCAACGCCCAGTACGGCAAGCGCGAGTACAAGGAAGCCATCGCCACCTTCCGCGCCTTCGTCGCCGCCGCGCCGCAGCACCCGCGCGCGGCCGAGGCGCTGCTGGCCGCGGCCAACGCGCAGGCCGAGGCCAAGGACACCAAGGGCGCGCGCGCCACGCTCAACGAGCTGGTGGCCAAGTACCCGCAGTCCGAGGCGGCGGTGGCCGGCCGCGAGCGGCTGGCGGCGCTGAAGTGACCTCCATGGCGGCGGCCCAAGGCGACCTGCAGCACCTGACGCCCGGAGCCGGTCCGCTGGACGAGGCCGACGACGAGCGCCGCTTCGGCAGCCTGCGCCGCCTGCATGGCGAGCAGGCCTACGCGCGGCTGCGCGGCGCGCGGCTCGCGGTGGTGGGCGTGGGCGGCGTGGGCTCCTGGGCGGTGGAGGCGCTGGCGCGCTGCGGCGTGGCCTCGCTCACGCTCATCGACCTGGACCACGTGGCCGAGTCCAACATCAACCGCCAGGTCCAGGCGCTGGGCGCCACGGTGGGCATGGCCAAGGTGGCTGCGCTGCGCGCGCGCATCGCCGACATCCATCCGGGCTGCGTGGTGCACGGCGTGGAGGACTTCGTCGAGCCCGGCAACTGGCCGGCGTTGCTGCCGCAACCGGTGGACGGGCTCATCGACGCCTGCGACCAGTCGCGCGCCAAGCTGGCGCTGGCCGACTGGGCGCTGCGCGAGCGCGTGCCCTTCGTCAGCGTGGGCGCGGCCGGCGGCAAGCTGCAGCCGCAACTCGTGGAGGTGGCAGACCTGGCCGACACCACGCACGACCCGCTGCTGGCGGGCCTGCGCCAGCGCCTGCGCAAGCTGGGCGCGCCGCGCAAGGGCGCCATCGGCGTGCGCTGCGTGTTCTCGCGCGAGAGCGTGCGCCCGCCCGCGGACGCCGCCTGCTCGGTGGACGGCAGCCTCAACTGCCACGGCTACGGCTCCAGCGTCACCGTCACCGCCACCTTCGGCCTGGTGGCCGCGGCGGAGCTCACGCGGCTGGTGCTGGCGCGGCGCTGAAGCGCCGGCGACGTTGCGCAGGCACCCACCTGCGCAAGGGCACACAAAAAAATGCTCAGGGCTTTGCAAAGCCAAAAAACATTGCTAGAATGCGAGGCTTCGCAGACGACGATTCGTTGATCAAGCAGTTGATTGAACGGAGCGTCGAGCTGATGGGTTGTTAGCTCAGTCGGTAGAGCAGCGGACTTTTAATCCGTTGGTCGCAGGTTCGAATCCTGCACACCCCACCATCATCTGCGTCGAAGTTTGCTCGGGGGCTCTTAGCTCAGTTGGTAGAGCAGCGGACTCTTAATCCGTTGGTCGTAGGTTCGAATCCTACAGGGCCCACCAGAATTGCTAAAGGAATCAAGGACTTAGGCTGTAGTAGCCTAAGTCCTTTTTTCTTTTCTGGTCCATCTCTGGTCAGGGTGAGAAGGCCTGCGTTGCTAACTCCACCGATACCGTTGGCCCTCGATTGATGAGCGGGGGGTGGAGGTGAACTGTTGCCCTTGTGCGTCACTTGCACCATCACCTTCTCACCTTGCAGCCCGCGTGGTGGCAGTGACCCCCAACCTCATGCCGTTCTTGCCCTGGATGCAATCGCCAACGCGCTTCGCTAGTTAGGTGAGAGTTTGTCGGCGAAGTGCTACGCGGCTCTTATCATTGATGCAGGAACAAGGAACCCAGGAGGAATTGTGCAGCCACAAGCAGCCGTTATTGATGGGAAGTATCAGATCCAGGGGTCGTGCAGCAACGCTGGCGGAATGGGGACACTCCTGTACGTGACCGCAGTCGGCTCGACAGGCTCGCCGCTCGTCCTGAAAGTATGCAAATTTGCCGACGAGGAGATGCGGGCCCGATTCAGGCGTGAGGTTCGGCTGATGCAGCAGTTCGCTGGCAGCAACTACGTCGTGCCGATCGTGGACGCCAACCTTGACCACGACCCACCCTACTTCGTCATGCCCCACTATGAGCATGGGGACCTGATGGGCAAGGCAGCGCAATTCAGGGCCAACCTTGAACAGGTTGATGTTGTCTTCAACCGGATGATCGATTGCCTTTCCCATTTGCACGAGAAGCAGGTCTTCCACCGCGATGTAAAACCGCAAAACTTTCTCCTTGGGGCGGGCACGATGGTCGTCTCAGACCTCGGTCTTTGCACTGAGCATCAGTCGCTAACCGGCTTTACTCGCAGTACTCAATGGGCCGGCACGCCCGGCTACATGCCACCAGAGTTTATGAACGGCGGCTTTAAGGACGCGGATGCGACCTCGGACATCTTCATGCTGGGTAAATCCTTCTATGTGCTGCTCTGTGGCCGCGATCCGATGTACCTCGTAGCGGACGGCATTCCGCCGCAATTGTTTCCGATCCTTGAGCGGTGCTGTGCAGTCAATCCGATGAGCCGTTACCAGTCGCTGGCGTCGCTGAAGCAGAGCCTAAAGTCGGCGTTCGATGTGCTTTTGGGGCGGGCAGTCGGTCCTGGTAAGGCTTACGCGTTGATGCGTGCTATTGCTGACAAGCTGAGGCTCTCTCAGCAATACAGCCCTGCCGAAGTTAGTCAGTTCGTGGAAGAGTTGGGCCATTTGGAGCCGCGCGACCAACATCAAATGTGCTTGGAACTGCCCCCAGAGGCATTTTCCGTGCTGTCACAGGCTCTCGTACATTCACACCTCTCGCAGTTCATCCAGATCTACCGCGGAATGGCGGAGAACGCTACCTACTCGTGGAGCTTCGCCGAGGACATTGCCAAAAACATGAAGGTACTGTTCGAATCCGAAAGTATCTCCGCTGCTAACAAAGCGGAGGCGCTTCGCGTGGCTATCATCGCGGCAGTACGCCAGAACCGTTTTGCGGCCATGGGCACGTGCAAGGCGATGATTATTCGTGTAGAGGAGGCTGAGTTGGGCCAGCGAGTCCACGACATTCTTGTTGAACGCGACACGCACTTCATACAGCACATAGACCCAGCAGAGTGCAGACATGCGGCTGTACGCGCCGCTGTTGTTAATCTAAAAGCAGCAGAGGCCGCTCGGCAGGCTGCAACGGCTGGCAATTCTTCCCCTTTCTAGCCCTGAGCCGAACAGCAGCTATGAGCGGGATTGCTGGCGACCAAGATCGGAATTGCTATAAAAGAAGCGTCCTCTACCCCCAAGGGGGTGTGGGCGCGTGTAGTGGCTGGTGTT
>JAEYPG010000192.1 GCA_023410975.1 Pseudomonadota bacterium | reverse complement strand
GCTACGGCCCGCGCGAGCAGGGCCGCTACGCGGCGGAGTTCTTCACCACCGTGAAGACGTCCTACACCCAAGCCTGAGCCTGAACCCGGGCATGGGCCTCACGCGGCGCCGGCCTTCACAGCCGGCGCCGTTTTTCCATGAAGAAAGCCAAGAAGGAGACATGACATGCAAGACCAGCTGATGGCGCGCCGCCGCCTGCTCAAGGGCTTCACCGCCGGCGCCCTGGCGAGCCTGGGCGGCAGCGCCCTGGCGCAGGCCTTTCCGTTCACGCCCAACCAGCGCTATCCCGATCCCGCGCTGCTGATCCTGGACCCGGGCTTCGCCAAGTACCGCATCTACAGCAGCACCGTCGAGCAGATCACCACGGGGCTGCGCTGGGCCGAGGGGCCGGCCTACTTTCCCGAGGGCGGCTACCTGCTGTTCAGCGACATCCCGAACAACCGGATCATGAAGTTCGACGAGAAGACGGGCGCCGTCACCGTCTTCCGCGCCAACGCCAACTACGCCAACGGCAACACGCGCGACCGCCAGGGGCGCCTCGTGACCTGCGAGCACTCGCTGACGCGGCGTGTCACGCGCACCGAGAAGGACGGCAAGCTCACCGTGCTGGCCGACAGCTTCGAGGGCAAGCGGCTCAACGCGCCCAACGACATCGTTTCGAAGTCCGACGACAGCCTCTGGTTCACCGACCCGCTGTTCGGCATCAACGGGGAGTGGGAGGGCTTCAGGGCCAAGCCGGAGCAGGCCACCACCAACGTCTACCGCATCGGGCCGGACGGCAAGCTCAGCGCCGTGATCACGGACCTCGTGAACCCCAACGGCCTGGCCTTCTCGCCGGACGAGAAGAAGCTCTACGTGGTGGAGTGGAAGGGCACGCCCAACCGCAGCATCTGGAGCTACGACGTGGGCGCGGACGGCGTGACCCTGTCCAACAAGACCAAGCTCATCGACGCCGCGGACCAGGGCGCGCTCGACGGCTTCAAGGTCGACCGGGACGGCAACCTGTGGTGCGGCTGGGGCAGCAACGGTGCGCTGGCAACGGACCCCGTGGACGTGGGCGGACGCAAGGTCTACCCGCTCAAGGGCCGCCCGGAGGACCTGGACGGCGTGATGGTGTTCAGCCCGCAAGGCAAGCCGCTGGCCTTCATCCGGCTGCCCGAGCGCTGCGCCAACCTGTGCTTCGGCGGACCGAAGAACAACCGGCTCTACATGACCAGCAGCCACTCCGTGTACGCGCTGTACGTGGAGGCGCACGGCGCCGTCTGACCCCGTGGCGGCTCACGCCGCCAGCGCCGTGCCCAGCAGCTCCAGGAAGCGCTGCGCGGCGGCGCCCAGCGGCCGCTCCTTGGGCACGATGGCGCGGTAGGGCTCCAGTGCCTGGTGCAGCTCCAGCGGCAGCACGCGCAGCACGCCCTCCGCCTCGTGCCGCGCGGCCAGGGCAGCGGGCAGCACCGCCACCATCGGCGCCTCGTTGATGAGGAACACGGTCGTGTGCATGGACGCCGTCTCCACCAGGTTGCGCGGCGTGTCCAGGCCGTGCAGCCGGAACTCCTGTTCCAGCAGCTCGCGCATCGGCGAGGGCCGGGGCTGCAGCACCCAGGGGTCGCGCATCAGCGCCTGCAGCGTCAGCGCCTTCTCGCGCGAGCGGGAGTTGCGCGGCCCGACGACCAGGCTCAGCGGCTCGGCCGCCAGTACCGTGGAGTCGTAGTCGCTGTGCGCGTGGCCCTCGGCGATGCGGCCGATGACCAGGTCCAGCTCGCCCGCGTCCAGCAGGTCGAGCAGGTGGTCGCTGGTCTCGGTGACGATGCGCACCTTCAGCAGCGGCTGCTCGCGCTTGAGCGCGGCCACGGCCTGCACCAGCAGGGTGGGCGAGGAGGCCGGGATGCAGCCCACCGCCAGCAGCCCGCCGCCTTCGCGCAGCCCCTCCAGCGTGCGCGCCATGGTCTCCAGCGAGCCGTGCAGCCCCTCGAAATGCGCCATGACCGCCTCGCCCGCCGGCGTGGGGCGCAGGCCGCGGCCGGCGCGCTCGAACAGCGCCAGCTCCAGCGCCGCCTCCAGCTCCTGGAGCATCTGCGTCGCCGCCGGCTGCGTCATGCCCAGCTCCGCCGCCGCCGCGCGCAGCGTGCCCAGGCGCCGCAGGGCCAGCAGCAGCGCCACCTGCCGGAAGCGCAGCCGCTGCAGCAGGTGGCGGGCGGACATCGGGGCCATGAATAAGCTGAACCTATCAGTGCTTCAGAAAAATCAAGTTTACGCGTATAGGTCGGCTCCCTAGCATCCCCTCACTTCCTACAACGACCCGGAGACGAACATGAAGCGATGCACCCGGAGGGTGTCCCTGGCGCAGGCCGGACTGGCGGGCGCGATCCTGGGCCTGTCCGCCGTGCCGGCGCTGGCGCAGGAGTGGCCCACGAAGCCGCTGCGCATGCTGGTGGGCTCGGCGCCCGGTGGCGGCACCGATGCGGCGGCCCGCGCGGTGGCCGACAAGCTGGGTCCGGCGCTCAAGGCCACCGTGGTGGTGGAGAACAAGCCCGGCGCCTCCAACACGCTGGCGCCCGCCGAGGCGGTGCGTGCCAACGACGGCCACAGCCTGGTGATGGGCGTGTCCACGGCGCACGCGATCGCGCCCTACCTGATCAAGCTGCCCTACAGCAACGACCGCGACCTGGTGCCCGTGGCCTACGTCGGCGCCGTGCCCAACGTGCTGGTGGTCAACAAGGACCTGGGCCTCAACACCGTGAGCGACCTGGTGGCGCTGGTGCGCAAGCAGCCGGGCAAGGTGAACTTCGCCAGCAGTGGCGCCGGCAGCACGCAGCACATCGCGGGCGAGCTGTTCCGCGAGGCGGCGCAGGCCGAGATCACCCACGTGCCCTACCGCGGCAGCGCCCCGGCGCTGGTGGACCTGATGGGCGGCTCGGTGCAGATGAGCTTCGACACCATGGCTTCGGTGCTGCCGCACATCAAGGCCGGCAAGGTCAAGGCGCTGGCCGTGGCCTCGGCCAAGCGCAGCCCGCAGCTGCCGGACGTGCCCACCACCGCCGAGGCCGGGCTCAAGAACGTGGAGATGAGCGCCTGGTACGGCGTGTACATGCCCGCCAGCACGCCCAAGGCGGTGCAGGACAAGGTGCACGACGAGGTCACCAAGATCATCCAGATGCCCGACGTGAAGGCGCGCCTGGAAGCCATCGGCATGGAAGTGCAGCCCATGAGCCAGGCGCAGTTCCAGGCCTTCCACAACGAAGAGAACAAGCGCTACGCGGCGCTGATCAAGCGCCGCGACATCCGCCTGGACTGAGGCCGCCGCACGCCATGGACCAACTGCAAGCCGGCCGCGCGGCGTACCTGGCCAGCGGCGACGAGGCCCTGCTGCCGATCGCCGATGCGCACCACCACTTCTGGGATGTCGCGCACAACCCGCACCCGTGGCTGCAGCAGCGCCCGCGCATCGCGTTCCGCTACGGCGACTACGAGCCCATCTGCCGCGATTTCCTGCCCGAGGACTATGCGCGCGCCGCAGGACCGCACCGCGTGGTGGGCCACGTGGTCATGGAAGGCGAGTGGGACCGCGCCGACCCGGTGGGCGAGGCGCGCTGGATGAGCGCGCTGGCCGCGCGCTGCGGCCAGCCGCAGGCCATGGCCGCGCAGATCTGGCTGGACCGCGACGACGTGGGCGAGGTGCTGGCGCAGTACGCCGGCTTGCCGCTGGTGCGCAGCGTGCGCCACAAGCCGCGCTGCGCCACGCGTGGCGAATACCGCGCCGGCCGGGCCGAGCCGGGCTCGATGCGCTGCCCGCGCTGGCGCGACGGCTACGCGCGGCTGTCCGGGGCCGGCCTGATGTTCGAGCTGCAAGCGCCGTGGTGGCACATGGAGGAGGCGATGGAGCTGGCGCGGGACTTCCCGGACACCACGCTCATCGTCAACCACGCCGGGCTGCCGGCCGAGCGCGACGACGCGTCGCTGGCCGCCTGGCGGCGCGCGATGGAACGGCTGGCCGAAGCGCCGAACGTGATGGTGAAGATCTCCGGCCTGGGCGTGCCGGGACGGGCCTGGACGGCCGAGCTGCAACGGCCCGTGGTCGAGGCGCTGCTGGCGGCCTTCGGCACGCAGCGCTGCATGTTCGCCAGCAACTTTCCGGTGGACGGGCTGCTGGCCGGCCTGGACCACATCTTCCAGGTCTTCAAGACGCTGACCCGTCCGCTGCCGCCAGAGCAGCGGCTGGCGCTCTTCTGCGACAACGCCTGCCGCATCTACCGGCTGCACTGAGCCTGCAACGACAAGAGGAGACGACATGAGCCGCATCCGCATGACCCTGCTGGCGCTCGCGCTGGCCGCCGCCGGCCCGCTGGCCGCGCAGGAGATCAAGGCCCGCCTGGGCACCAGCCTGCCCGAAGGGCATCCGCAGACGCTGGGCGCGCGCAAGTTCGCCGAGCTGGCGGAGAAGAAGAGCCAGGGCCGCATCCGCATCGCCGTCTATGCCGCCGGCGGCCTGGGCAGCGACGTGCAGATGCAGTCGGCGCTGCGCGGCGGCACGCAGGAGTTCACCGTACCTTCGACCGCCACCCTGGCCTCCGTGGTCAAGGAGTTCGGCGTGCTGGGGCTGCCCTTCGCCTTCGCCAACGAGGCCCAGGCTGACGCCGTGCTCGACGGTCCCTTCGGCAAGGGCCTGCTGGCGCGGCTGCCTGAAAAAGGCCTGGTCGGCCTGGCGTTCTGGGAGAACGGCTTCCGCCACGTCACGAACAGCAAGCGGCCGGTGGCGAAGATCGAGGACCTGGGCGGCCTGAAGGTGCGCACGATGCAGAACCCCGTCTACATCGACCTCTTCAACGGCCTGGGCGCCAACGCCGTGCCGATGGCGGTGACGGAGCTGTTCCCGGCGCTGGAGAGCAAGGCGGTGGACGCGCAGGAGAACCCCTTCACCGTCATCCACGCGCAGAAGTTCTACGACGTGCAGAAGTACGTCTCCACCACCGGCCACGCCTACGACGCGCTGGTGCTGATCGCCTCCAAGAAGTTCTGGGACAAGTTGTCCCCGGCCGACCGTGAGGCGCTGGAAGCCGCCGCGGCCGAGGCCACTGTCTACGAGCGCCAGACCAGCCGCGAGCTCAACGGCCGCTTGCGCGCCGAGCTGGCCAAGCTGGGCATGCAGGTCAACGACGTGAGCGAAGCCGAGCGCCAGCGCATGCGCGAGAAGCTGCAGCCGGTGATCGCCAAGCACTCGGCGGCCGTCGGCGAAGAAGTGACCAAGGAGTTCCTGGGCGCGATCGCCAAGGCCTCCCGCTGACAACGAGAAAAGGAAACCTGATGAACAACGACTCGACACGGCCGGTCGTCGCCCTGACGCTGGGCGACCCGGCCGGCATCGGCCCCGAGCTGATCGCGCGCCTGCTGGCCCGCGGCGATGTGCGCGAGCAGGCCAACATCGTGCTGGTCGGCGATCCGTGGCTGTGGGCCGAGGGGCAGCGCGTGGCGGGCGTCGAGGTCGCCACCACCCCGGTCGGATCGCTGGCCCAGGTGCGCGAGCGGGCGAAGGCGGAGCGGCCTGCCTTTCTCGCCACGCACACCGTGGCGCCGGAGCAGGTGCACGTCGGCCAGGCCGAGGCCGCCGGCGGCGCCTCGGTGCTGAAGGTGCTCGACGCTTGCATGGACGGCACTCGGGCCGGCCACGTGGACGCCATCTGCTTCGCCCCGCTCAACAAGCACGCCATGAAGCTGGGTGGCCTCAAGCACGAGGACGAGCTGCACCACTTCGCCGAGTACCTGGGCGTGCAGGGCTACTTCTGCGAGTTCAACACCCTCGAAGGGCTGTGGACCTCGCGCGTGTCCTCGCACGTCCCGCTCAGGGACGCGGCCTCGTACCTGAGCGTGGAGCGCATCCAGGCCGCCGCCACGCTGATCTACCGCTCGCTGCAGGCCAACGGCGTGGCGCAGCCCCGCGTGGCGGTGGCCGGCTTCAACCCGCACAACGGCGACGGCGGCACCTGCGGGCGCGAGGAGATCGAGGTCATCGCCCCGGCGGTGGCCGCGCTCAACGCCGCCGGGCTGCCGGTGGCGGGCCCGTTCCCGGCCGACACCATCTTCCTGCGCGCCCGCGACGGCGAGCTCGACGCCATCGTCACCATGTACCACGACCAGGGCCAGATCGCGCTGAAGCTACTGGGCTTCTCCAAGGGCGTGACGGTGCAGGGCGGGCTGCCCATCCCCATCACCACGCCGGCGCACGGCACCGCCTACGACATCGCCGGCCAGGGCCGCGCGGACGTCAACGCCACCGCCAACGCCTTCGCCATCGCCTGCCGCATGGGCCGCGCGCTGTACGCCAGCCGCGGCACCGACACCTCCGCCGCGGCCTGAGCCGCAGCTTCCCTCACAAGAGCGAACCAGAGACCGAACCCATGAAGATCACCAAGATCCGCGCCCGCGTCTTCGAATGGCAGGGCCCCACCGTGCCGCCGCAGGGCAACTTCTGCTCCAACGCCATGGACCTTGTGTGGGACAACAAGGCCCACGCCAGCGCCGACGACACCATGGACACCTTCCGCTTCCACGGCTGGACGGTGGTGGAGGTGGAGACCGACACCGGCCTGGTGGGCCTGGGCAACGTGGCGCTGGCCCCGCGCATCGCCAAGGCCATCATCGACCAGTACCTCGCGCCGCACGCGCTGGGCCAGGACCCGTGGGACTACGAGTACATCAACCAGCGCATGTACCGCGCCACGCACGCCTGGGGCCGCAAGGGCGTGGCCATGGCGGCGATCTCGGCCATCGACATCGCCATCTGGGACATCCTCGGCAAGTCGGTGGGCAAGCCGGTGTTCAAGCTGCTGGGCGGGCGCACCAAGGAAAAGATCCCCTGCTACTACTCCAAGCTCTACCGCACCGACCTGGGCGAGATGCAGCGCGAGGCCGAGACCTACCTCAAGCAGGGCTTCAGGGCCTTCAAGATGCGCTTCGGCTACGGCCCGCAGCATGGCCAGCAGGGCGTCGTCGAGAACCTCAAGAGCGTGGAAGCGGTGCGCGAAGTCATCGGGTACGACAACGACCTGATGCTGGAGTGCTACATGGGCTGGAACGTGGAGTACGCCAAGCGCATCCTGCCCAAGCTGGAGAAGTACCAGCCGCGCTGGCTGGAGGAGCCGGTGATTGCCGACGACATCGACGGCTACGCCGAGCTGAACCGCCTCACCAGCATTCCCATCTCCGGCGGCGAGCACGAGTTCAGCCTCTACGGCTTCAAGCAGCTGCTGGAGAAGAAGGCGGTGAGCGTGGTGCAGTACGACACCAACCGCGTGGGCGGCATCACCATGGCGCACAAGATCAACGCGCTGTGCGAGGCCTACTCCGTGCCCGTCATCCCGCACGCGGGGCAGATGCACAACTACCACCTCACCATGAGCAGCCTCAACTGCCCGATGAGCGAGTACTTCCCGATGTTCGACGTGGAGGTGGGCAACGAGCTGTTCTATTACATCTTTGCCGGCGAGCCGGTGGCCGAGAACGGCTTCCTGCAGCTGCGTGACGACGTGCCGGGCCTGGGCCTGACGCTGCGCACCGACTACCTGGACCAGTTCCGCATCATCGAGTAACCCACTTTCCGTTCGCCCTGAGCTTGTCGAAGGGCCTGCAGGTCGGTCGGGCCGCAGGGCTTCGAGGGGCTCAGCCCGAACGGGACAGAAAGCCTGTCAATGAGCAATCAGTCTCAAAAGAAGCCTCGCTTTGAAGGCGTGTTCCCGGTGGTGCCCACCGTCTTCCACGCCGACGGCACGCTGGACCTGCCCGGGCAGCTGCGCTGCGTGGACTTCATGATCGATGCCGGCTCCAACGGCCTGTGCATCCTGGCCAACTTCTCCGAGCAGTTCGCGCTGGCCGACGAAGAGCGCGAGCTGCTCACGCGGGCCATCCTGGAGCACGTGGCCGGCCGCGTGCCCGTGATCGTGACCACCACGCACTTCAGCAGCGCGGTGTGCGCCGCGCGCAGCCGCCGCGCGCAGGACATGGGTGCCGCGATGGTGATGGTGATGCCGCCCTACCACGGCGCCACGCTGCGCGTGGGCGAGGCGCAGGTGGTGGAGTTCTTCCGCACGGTGTGCGGGGCGATCGACATCCCGCTGATGGTCCAGGACGCGCCGGTGGCCGGCACGCCCTTGAGCGCGGCGCTGCTGGCGCGCATGGCGCGCGAGATCCCGAACCTGCGCTACTTCAAGCTGGAGATGCCTCAGGCGGCCAACAAGCTGCGCGAGCTGATCGCGCTGGGCGGCGACGCCATCGAGGGGCCGTGGGACGGCGAGGAGGGCATCACGCTGTGGGCCGACCTCGAAGCGGGCTGTACCGGTGCGATGACCGGGGGCGGGTTCCCCGACGGGATGCGCGCCATCGTCGACGCCTACCGCCAGGGACGCCGCGACGAGGCCTTCGAGCTGTACCAGCGCTGGGGTCCGCTGATCAACTGGGAGAACCGGCAGGCGGGCTTCCTGGCCGCCAAGGCGCTGATGGAGGCCGGCGGCGTGATCCGGTGCAGCGCGCCGCGCCACCCGTGGCCGGACCTGCAGCCGGCCATCCGCGAGGGGCTGATCGACATCGCGCGGCGGCTCGATCCGCTGGTGCTGCGCTGGGGGCGGTGATCCCCTGCCTTGTGCGGCCTCATCCGCCCACCGCTCCGCGCCGGAACTCGTCCGGCGTCATGCCCATGAGGCGCTTGAACATGGTGATGAAGGCCGAGGCGCTGGCGTAGCCCAGCTCCAGCGCCACGGCTTCCACCTTGCGCCCGGCCTGCAGCCGCGGCAGCGCCTTGACCACGCGCAGCCGCTGGCGCCACTCGCTGAAGGACATGCCCAGCTCACGCCGGCAGCGCCGCAGCAGCGTGCGCTCGGTGGTGTGGAAGGCCTGCGCCAGCTCGGCCAGCGAGCGCTCGTCGCCCGGGTCCTCCTCCAGTGCCCGCAGCACCGGCGCCAGCACCGGGTCCTCGCTGCCGGGCAGGTAGCTGCCCGCGCGCGGCGCCAGCGCGAGCTGGTCCACCAGCACCTGCAGCAGCCGAGCCTCCTCGGCCGTCGGTGGCGCCGCATGCGCGTGCCGCCGCAGGTGCTCCAGCATCGCGCGCACCAGCGGGCTCACCGTCAGCGCGCAGGCCTCGCGCGGCAGCGCCGCGCACAGCGCCTCGGACACGTACAGCGAGCAGTGGCTGGCCGCGTGCCGGTTCAGTCCCACGTGCTCCACCTGCGCCGGCAGCCACACGCCGTACTGCGGCGGCGCCATCAGGTGGCGGTCCGACAGCATCAGCTCCATCACGCCGCTGTAGGCGTACACGAACTCGCCCCAGGCATGGCGGTGGCGCGGGTACTCGGTGTCCGAGGGCAGGTCGTCGGCGCGGAACCAGATCGGCGCCGGCAGGACGTCGTCGAAGGGCGGTGCGCGCAACTGGCGCGGGCGGGTGGCCATGGGAGCAGACAGGGCGTGGCGGATGGGCGGCATGGATTGTCCGATGCGCGAAATCCCTTGCGAAAGCGCCACCAGACAATGCGGCGCTCCACCGCCGTTCCCTTCGAGCCATGTCCTGCCGCAAGCCTCTCGACGCCCTGGCCATCGGCCTGATGCTGCTGCTGTGCATGGTCTGGGCGCTGCAGCAGATCGCGGTGAAGGCGGCCGCGCCGGACATGGCGCCGCTCCTCCAGATCGGCCTGCGCTCGGCCCTTTCGGCGCTGCTGGTGGCGGCGCTGATGGCGCTGCGCGGCGAGCGGCTGCAGTGGCGCGGCGGCGCCTGGCGGCCGGGCGCGCTGGCGGGCCTGCTGTTCGGGCTGGAGTTCCTGGTGGTGGGCGAAGGGCTGCGCCACACCAGCGCCTCGCACATGGTGGTGTTCCTCTACACCGCGCCGGTGTTTGCGGCGCTGGGGCTGCACTGGAAGCTGCGCGCGGAGCGGCTGCAGGCGCTGCAGTGGATCGGCATCGCCCTGGCCTTCGGCGGCATCGCCTGGGCCTTCCTCGGCCGCGCGGCGGGCCCGGCTGGTGGCGACAATCCGCTGCTGGGCGATGCGCTCGGGCTGCTGGGTGGCGCCGCCTGGGGCGCGACCACGGTGGCGATCCGCTGTTCGCGCCTGGCCTCGGCGCCGGCCACCGAGACGCTGCTGTACCAACTCGCCGGCGCCAGCGTGCTGCTGCTGGCGGCGGCCGTCGCGTCCGGACAGACCCGCTTCACGCCCACGCCGCTGCTGGCGGCCAGCCTGGCCTTCCAGGCGCTGGTGGTGTCCTTCGCCAGCTTCCTGGCGTGGTGCTGGCTGCTGCGGTGCTACCTGGCCTCGCGGCTGGGCGTGTTCTCCTTCCTCACGCCGCTGTTCGGCGTGGGCTTGGGCGTGCGGCTGCTGGGCGAGCCGCTGGAGCCGGCCTTCCTGCAGGGTGCGGTGCTGGTGCTGGCGGGCATCGTGCTGGTGAGCGGCCACGGCTGGCTGGCGCAGGTCGCCTCGAAGCGCAAGCGGCGCGCCGAGGCCGGCGCCGCGGCGGCGGCAGCGTCGCATGCCGATTGAAGGGCCCTCGGCCGTTCAATTCGTGCTGTTCTACGCACGAAGCCCAAGTGTTTCGTGCCGCCGCGGTGGGCCGGCCAGGCGGATCGGCGACGCTTGAGGGTGCAGTACAAAACACTGGGCAGGCGCGGCGGCAGGAGCCGCGCCTGTCCGCTTCAAGAACCGCATGAGCGCGTCGGACGCCAACATCGAATCTCCGCTGGTTGACGACAAGCCGTCGTATCGCACCTACCGCACATGCCACCGGGTCGTGGCCTCCGCCCTGGTGCTGGCTTGCGGGCTGGTAGCCACCGCGCTGCTGTGGCGCGTGGCGCAGCAGGACGACACCCGGCGCCTGCAGTCGCGCCTGGACTTCCGCGTGCAGCGCATCTGCGCGGCCATCCAGGCCCGCATGGTTGGGCACGAGCAGGTGCTGCGCAGCGGGGCCAGCTGGGTGGCCGTGGCCGGCGGGGTCACGCGCAGCCAGTGGCGCGAATACGTGCGGAACCTGGGGCTGGAGCGGAGTTTTCCGGGCTTCCAGGGTGTAGGCTGGGCCCGCTACGTGCCGGCGCAGCAGCGCGAGGCCTTCGAGCACGCCCTGCGGGCGGAGGGCCTGCCCGACTACGCGGTGCGGCCCGAGGGTGAGCGCCCCGGCCACGGGCCGGTGACGTACCTGGAGCCCAACAGCGAGCGCAACCTGCGCGCCCACGGCTTCGACATGCTGTCCGAGCCGGTGCGCCGCAAGGCCATGGAGCGGGCGCGCGACAGCGGCGAGGCGGCGATCACGGGCAAGCTGACGCTGACCAGCGAGGCGCCGGTGTCCGGCGTCAACGGCTTCCTGATGTTCGTGCCGGTGTACGGCCGCCCCGTCGGCGAGCTGCGCGGCGCCGAGCAGCGCCGCGCCGCCTTGCTGGGCTGGGTCAACAGCCCCTTCCGCATCGGCGACCTGCTGCAAGGCGCGGTGGGTCCCCATCGCGAGGAGCTGAACCTGCGCCTGTACGACGGCACCGAGCCCCGCGCCGAGGCGCTGATGCACGACGACGGGCATCTGGACGAGGGCCTGGCTTTGGCGGGCCTGGCGCCGGTGACGCGCACGCTGCAGCTCCCGGGCCATGCCTGGACGCTGGAGTTCACGCCGCTGCAGGGCCTGCGCGACGGCGCGCCGCGCTGGCCGCTGCCCTTCATCGGCCTGGCCGGCGCGGGCATCAGCATGCTGCTGGCGACGCTGACCTGGCTGCTGATGGCGCGCGTGGCGCAGGCTCGCCGAGAGCAGGCGCGGCTGCGGCTGGTGGCCCTTACCGACCCGCTCACGGGGTTGCCCAACCGCATGCTGCTGCAGCAGCGCCTGGCCGAGGTGGTGGCGCAGTGCGTGCGCACGGGCACGCAGGGCGCGGTGCTGTTCGTGGACCTGGACAACTTCAAGTTCGTCAACGACAGCAACGGCCACCATGCCGGCGACGCCGTGCTGCGCGTGCAGGCCCGGCGCCTGGCCGGCACCGTGCGCGCGGGCGACGTGGTGGCACGGTTGGGGGGCGACGAGTTCTGCATCGTGCTGCGCGGTGCTGGCG